>CAYYUU010000118.1:0-11740 GCA_964474955.1 uncultured Alcaligenaceae bacterium
AGGGGACGGGGTCGGCAGATTCGACGATCAACAAGGTATTGCTTGTTCCGTCGGTGATGTCTTGTAGCCTGTAATTCTTTCCCTTCTCGAACAATGTCTTTGGTCCGGTCACGAGTTGGTAGTGAGTGCTGTACTGTGACATCCAGACGTCATTGGATTTTTTCTTGTCGGGAGGATCCGAGCTGCCTTTCCCCTTGGCGATCTTTGCGTGATTGGGTGTTGGGGCTCGGAACACGCTGGGCATTTCTTTAAGCAATTTGAAGTTGTGCGGGCTGTCCCACGGTTCGCCGAGGCGGAACTTTCGGTACAACGTATCTTCGCCAATGTACGGCAAGATTTGCACACGCCAGCTCAAGAGCGGCTTCCTCGTTTGCTTGTCGAGGATGGCCGGAGGTGGAAGCTTTTTGTATGCGTCGTGAAAAGCGTGCATCGCAAGACCGAGTTGCCTCAAGTTGTCCTTGCTTTGGATTTTTTGCGGTGATTCGAATGGTTCTGGTTGAATGTGTTCGACGATCCATTTCCCAAGATCAAACAGATCCGATTCGTTCCACCGATGGTCGAACGACAGAGAAATGGTGCGGCCTTGTTGTTTCCAGTCGGCGGCTTCCACTGCCACGGCGAACTTTTGGATCAACAACGGTGCCTGTCCAAGTTTTTTGCCTGCCATCGCGAGGGCTTTTCGGCCCTGGTATCGTTTTGCTTCCCACATTCGCTGAACCGTTTCCTTGGCCTTACGGGCTTTCGCTTCGTCGGGAAATGTTATCTTGAACTCGAATCGGATGCCCGCGAAATACGGTCCGGACTCGGATTCCTCCATCGGCAGGTCGAGGACAAAACTGGCGTCCGTAGCTTCGAGCAACGCCTTCGCTTCGAGGACAGCGTTGGCCGCGTTGGCATCGATTCCCTCTCCAAACATGTCCGCGAGGTCTTTTTTCGGCGGGACGACGCCAGCGACCAACAAGCCGGATGTTGCTGCTTTTCGCAATGTCTCCTGGAGCGGTCCGTCATCGGGCAGAGGTCTTGCGAGAAGTATGTCGATGAGCTTGGTTTTCGATCCCCACATTAACACGTGGTCGTTGACGCCGCAAATGAACTGGCCATGCCGAGTGACAAGGAGTTTTTTTCCGTGTTTGGTTTGTTCTTTCCAGGATGTGTTGGTGAGTGTCGCAAGAGTCTTGATCGCCGACCAATCGTAGGGCTTCGAGAGAGCGAGTATTCCAGCGACTTGTTGGAAATCCGTCGTCGGCATGACGAAGGTAACCCGCTCCACGTCTTGCAGTTTGATCGGAAGATTGTTTTCGACCGGTGAAACAAAGGTCTTGTTAACTTTGGCGGCGTTCTCTTTTCCAAGGACGGTTTCGAGCAATCGTTCGATGGCCTTCCGCCTTTTCTCGAAATCCTTGGGCCGGATCGTCACGAACCCGACCGAGTCGCGGGGAACGAGCGCGAGGTCTGCCGGGAGCGGCTCGGGTCTCTTTGGACCAGGCTTCTCCGTCACCCCCGGCTGCATCCAGAACAAGACGGCGAGCCCGATGGCCAACACAGCCAACGCCCCAGAGAACAAATAGACGATTTCTTTTCGTTTCTTGAACCACCGAAGGGTTCGCTCGGCCGTCGTTTGTCGCCGCGCCAATATGGGTTCGCCGTGAACGTAGCGGTCGAGGTCGTCGGCCAATTCCTTAGCGCTTTGGTATCGCTTGGCCGGGTCTTTCTGGAGGCACTTGACGCATATGGTTTCGAGGTCGCGAGGGATTTTGGAATTTCGTTTTCGAGGAGGGACGGGGTCTTCTGTTGCGACCTGTAACACCAGGTCGAGCATCGATTCCCCTTCGAACGGCACCTTGCCAGTCAGCATCTCGTAGAACATCACACCCAGCGCGTAGACGTCCACGGTAGGACCAAGTTGTTGGCCATCGGCTTCGATTTGTTCGGGAGCCATGTAAGCGGGAGTGCCGAGGATCGCACCGGTTTGGGTCATCGGTCCTTCGGGCGCGACGCTCACCATGTCGTCGAGGTGTTTCGCGAGCCCAAAATCGGCGACCTTGACGGAGAACGGTAGGTTTCCTTTTCGGTGATCTTCGTCAAATGTCAACAACACGTTTGGCGGCTTGAGGTCCCGATGGATGATCCCCTGGGTGTGCGCGAAGTACACAGTCTTCGCGAGTTGGATCATCACGTCGGCCATCTTCGTCCAGCTGAGCCGGTTGTCTCGCAGGTAATCGGCCAGGTTTCCGCCGTCAACGTATTCGAGCGTCAGATAGGCGCGGCCTTTGTGTTCGCCGACTTCATGAATTTGGACAATGTGAGGGTGTTGCAATCGGGCGATGGCCTCGGCTTCGGTTCGAAATCGGGCGAGATGGTCACTCCCCGCGTGTTCTCCCGAGAGGATCATTTTCAGCGCCACCAGGCGTCGAGGCTGAAGTTGCCGGGCGAGGAAGATAACGCCCATCCCTCCACGTCCCAGTTCACGGATCAACTCGTAACCGGGCACCTCCCCAACGAGCTTGGCAGCTTCCGAAATCAGAGGCTGCGTGTGCAAAGCCGGCCCAGCCGTTCGGTGTCGACCTGCCGCGACATTCGGATCATCCAACGTTGGAGGTGGCAACGTCGGGGTCTCGATTCCCGTTGCGGAAAGAGACGTCTCGGGTGGCAATGTGGCATCGTTCTCGACTGATGAGTCTGACACCGGAGGTGGCAACGTGATGTCTTCAGTCACCGGTGAAGGGATGGGGGTGAGGGCCGAACACCGAGGGCACTTGGCCTTCTTGCCCGCAAATTTCTCGTCGGCTCGGAGTTGCCGTTGGCAGCCATCACATTGGAACGTAATCATGCGGCTTCTCGAACTCGTTCATTTTGTTGCGGACCAAGTAGTAGGCACACTCCGTGTGCCGTGACCAAAAGTAGTAGGCACACTCCGTGTGCCGTGAGCACACTCGGAACGGGGAACTTTATTGCTGTCCGGATTGTCTGGTGGAGTGCGAGTTTAGCGGCGACAAAAACGGGCGTCCTTTCGCGGAGCGAAAGAAGACACTCAAAATCAAAGACAACGGCACATGGAGTGTGCCTACTACTTTTCCAGCGATCGCGATTAACGTCACGACCCGAAGGAACTAACTGCGGCTCGGCCCCCTCCTGTTTCCCAATTACTCGGAAGGACATTTCTATCGTTACGCTCAATGGCGTTCCGGAGGGTTTGCGGCGATATCTTTTTCAGGTCCAAGTTCTTGGTGGACCCATCCATCAACAAGACATTCGTCCAACCTTCTTTGCGGAACGGTCCGCCGAGTTTGGGGAGTGGTCCTTTCGGGTCGTAGCGGAGGTCTTCGGGTTTCGTCCAGGGAACAGGTTTCGCCGCCTCGGCAAGGCCAATCGTGTTGGACGTTCCATCCGGAAACGCTTCGAGCCGGAGTCTTTTTTGGAATTGGAGGACCCCGTTCCTGTTGAGTCGCACGGTTGGTTCGAAAGCTGTCCCAGGTCCGACGAACGCTTGGTAGCACGTCAAGCTCTTCGAACCTTGGTTCGGTCCCCACGGAATTTCATAGACAGGCGGAATGCGGTTCAAGAACTGTTTGTTGTGGGGACTATCCCAGCGTTCGTTGAGTCGGAATTGCTTGTACAATTTGTCTTGTTCGACGTAGGGCAAGATGGCCACTCGCCAGCTCAACAGTGGCTGTCCTTTGCTGTCATAAATGGCAGGAGGCGGAAGATACCCGTGCGCGTCGTGATAACTATGCAGAGCAAGACCGATCTGTTTGAGGTTATTTTGGCTCGTTGTCTTGGCGGCTGCCGCTCGGATCTTTTGGATGACCCCCGGATTCATGCTCGTTTGGTTGGTGCTTGTCGGGATGTTCGTGTTGACAACGGGCTGTCGCTGGCTTGGTTGATTGCTCCCCGCTCCGAGCCCGTTCAGAACAATCGCAAAGGCGATCAAACAAAGCGCCGCCAAACTTCCTATCCCGAGGTAGACGATTTCCTTTCGCTTCGTCAACCACCGACTAAAACGTTCGAACATGCCCTGCGGTCTCGCGGAGATGGCTTCGCCGTTGAGGTAACGGTCGAGGTCGTCGGCCAGGTCGCGAGCCGTTTCGTATCGCTTGGTGGGATCCTTCTGGAGACATTTCAAACAGATCGTTTCGAGGTCTCGCGGAATCTCGGAGCGAACTTGTCGAGGAGGGGGCGGATCATCCTGAGTGACCCGCAGTAACAACTCGATGGTCGGTCCGCCCTGGAACGGTGGCTTGCCCGTGAGCAACTCATAAAGAATCGCACCCAACGCATAAACATCTGTCGCCGGCGTGATCCCCTTCGTCTTCCCGGCGGCTTGCTCGGGGGCCATATAACTCGGCGTCCCCATGATCGCGCCGGTGCGAGTATGAGCTCCGCCCGGTGCAACGCTGGCCATGTCTTCGATTTGTTTCGCGAGTCCAAAGTCGGCCACCTTGATTCGAAATGGCAGGCCATCGTCGGATTCTTCGCGTGTGCTCAACAAGATGTTCGCGGGCTTGAGGTCACGATGGATGATGCCCTTCTTGTGAGCCTTGGAGATGGCCAACGCCAACGTTCGGACGAGCACCGCGGCCATTTTCGCATTGAGTTCGTTTTCTTTCAAGTATTGCGCCAGGTTCCCGCCGTCGACGTATTCCAGCGCCAGGTACGGTCGCCCTTGATGTTCGGAGACGTTGTGGATTGCCACGATGTTGGGATGTTGAATTCGAGCCACGGCTTCGGCTTCACTCTGGAAGCGAGCGAGTTGTTCGGCGTTGGCATATCCTGCGGAGAGAATCATTTTCAGAGCGACGAGTCGACGAGGTTGTGCTTGGCGGGCTTTATAGATCACGCCCATCCCACCACGACCGAGTTCCGAGAGAATTTCATAGCCCGGCACGCCTATCGCCACTCCGCCGAAATTCGTTTCTGCCAGAAAGGCCGTCGCGTCGGTCTCTGTGTCGGTCTGGCTGATGTCGGATGATTTTGGCGGAATCGTGGCCGCCTCTTCCGGTTGTGTGCTGGCAGGGGAAGTGGCAGGAGGAATGGTCGGTTGGTCCAGTTGACCCGTTGCGGCCACACTCTGGGGTGTTAGTTCGGGCACCTTCACCAGACTGGTGCACTTGGGGCATCGAATGGATTTGCCGGAAAGGTGGTCTTTCGTTCGTAAGTGCTGTGCACACTCGTTGCACTGAAAAACAATCATGGCAAACTCAGTTGTGGAAGGGTTTGAAGAATAATTTGATTATAACTTCGTAAGGCAGAAGGCGAAAGGCAGAAGGCAGAGAAGTTGAGAGTTGAGAGTTTGAAAGCTACGGAACAACGACATATTGTAGGCGTGAGCCCGCATGCGAGGAAGGCTCTCTTTTTCCCAGTCCGTTGGCCTGAGCTATGCAAATGGTCGGGCCTTTGGCCCTCCAAAAAAGAAGTGTGCTGGTTTTGAAGGCCGAAGGCCCGGTCGTTTTCCTAGCCCAGGCCAACGGACTGGGTAAGAAAATGGGTTCCAACAAACCCGACACTTATTTCTTTCCCCTTCCCCAACCAACAAACTCTGTCCCTCAACTCTCAACCTTTCTTTTGTATGGCGTTTCACACTTCCCGAACAAACTCGCGGCTGTTTTCATAGGACAACAGAGGGCAGAGTTTCCGAACCCGACGCCTTGTGCGAAACGGAATTCGGAGCGGACCGAAGACCAATTAAAGGGAACCGCGTATGGTGCGAGACGAACAACGTTGGGTCCAAGACCTCTCCCAAGCCGGGACGACCCAAGAAGCCGCGCTGACCGACTTGCGAAAAATCTTGGAGCGAGGTTTACGCGCATCTTTGGCGAGCCGACTTGGCAACGACGCCTCTTTGTTAGATGATATAGTGCAAGACTCGTTGCTGAAGATTCTCGACAAGCTCCACACGTTCCAGCAAAAGAGTCGATTCACGACGTGGGCCATGTCCGTCGCCGTCCGGGTCGCGATCACCGAACTCAGACGCCGGCACTGGAAAAACGTGTCGCTCGACGACGTTTCCGGCGATGCCGATTACAACCCCCACGAGGCCGTCGACACGAGATTGTCACCAGAGCAACAAACGACACAACACGAAATCTTGCAGAAGATGCGAGAATTGATCGAAACGCAACTGACGGAGAAACAGAAAACTGTCTTGGTTGCCGAACTGCAAGGAATGCCCCAGGAGGAAATCGCGAGGCGAATGGGGAGTAACCGAAACGCCATTTACAAACTCATGCATGATGCACGCAAAAAACTCAAACAGGGACTCGAATCGGCGGGCATCGCCGCCGATTCCATACACCAGGCATTCCGCTTCTAAGACAGCAGGGGAAAGATGCAATGGGACTCTCACCAAAACAAGTGGAAATATTGCTCGGTGCAGTTCAACTCACCAAGGATGAGGAACTCGACTGCGATAGGTGTTTGACCGAACTGGCCCAATTTGCCGAACACGAACTCGAAGGCCGACCCGTCCCCGAAGCGATTGTGCTGGTTCAGGAACACCTCAAGAGTTGTCCGGAGTGCTGCGAAGAGTATCGTGTTTTGATTGAGGCACTCAAAGAACTCCAGGGACCGTTCGACTAACGAGTTTTGCCCGCCAAAATCGGTAATGTTGGACCGTAGGACAGGTTACAAACCTGTCCTACGGTCCGCACCAAACTGCATTCCCCAATTTGTTCGTCAAAAAACATAAGAAGAGCCAGCCGTGGTTTATTCGGAAGCCTCGCCGCAGCTCAAGACCGAAGCCGAAGGCCGAGACTTGTTTCTCCGCCCAGGCGCCCCTCCTCGTTTCGTTCCCCTCGTAGCTCTCAAGAAAACGTCTTCAACACTGCATCGGCTGTTCGCGTCGTCCACTCGTCGTCGTTCTTCCACAACCCCGCAAGGTGCTCTTGGATGCGCCGATCGGCCAGTCGCAAGAAATACTGGCCGACAGCAATCTCTCGCTTGAGTTCTTCCGGATTGCCGTTGCCGTGTTGGTGAAGGTGATCGAGTTTGCTCAACACACACGCCGACGCGTACAGGTCACAAGCCGCTTCAGAAATTCGTTCTTCCAGATATTGTCGCTTGAAGAGTTGGCGGGCGATTCGTTTTTCCTCATCTTTCTCGCCTGCGGATTCCGGATCTTGCATTCCCAGGTTGCGGAGGTGCATCAACAGGTTCGGGATGGCCACGCCGAAATCTCGCAGTCGTTTCCCAAGTCGTTTCGCGTCGCCTTGCAAATCGCGACTCTGGACGGGGATTTTCGGCGTGCTGAAGCGGGCCGAGAGTTGATCGATCCCGAACGAAAAGACTTTGCCCCAAGTCGTGACGCTCTTGGTGGCCTCGAGCACGTCCCGCATCGACTCGCCAACGCCTCTCATCCCGACGACGGCGATGAAGGCCCGCAACACGTCGTTGGCTCCTTCGCCGATTTGGTTAATGCGGGCGTCACGCATCATTCGCTCATACGGCAAGTCGCTAAAATATCCACGTCCGCCGAAAATCTGAATCGTGTCGTTGATGATCGTCCACAAGTGTTCGGTCGAGAACACTTTGAGCATGGCCGTTTCGAGCATGTAATCTTCAGCCCCGCTGTCGATGAACGCCGCACATTGCGTCGTCATCGCGTCCATCGCAAAATGGTGAGCAGCCATGAACGCGATCTTTTTCTTGACGAGTTCGAACTCGGCTAGCGGTTGGTTGAACTGGACGCGAGTTTTGGCGTGTTGTGAAGCGGCTTCGACACACGTCCTCGCGGCTCCCGTACAACTCGCACCGAAGGTGGTCCGTCCGAAGTCCAGAACCGTCAACGCAATCCGGAGTCCTTTGCCGAGTCGTCCCAATATGTTTTCCTTGGGGACGATGACGTCATTGAGTTTGAACCAACCCGTTGCCGTTCCCCGAATGCCGACCTTTTCCATTCGTTCCTGAACGACTTCGAAGCCATCCATTTCGGGAGTGATGAGAAAGGCCGTGACTTTCGAGCCGCCCGCTTCGTGTGGGGTGCGAGCCATCAGCGTGAGGACGCCCGCGATGGCTCCGTTGGTGATGTACCATTTCTCGCCGTTGATCACGAACTCGTTGCCGTCGTTGATCGGCGTGGCTTTCGTCTGGACGCTCGCGGCATCGGAACCAGCCCCGGGCTCAGTCAGGGCGAAAGCTCCGAGTTTCCTTCCGCTCACAAGGTCGGGCAACCACTGCTTTTTTTGCTCTTCGGAGCCGAACAACAACAACGCCCGGATGCCGATACTGTGGTGGGCATTGACGAAGACGGCCAACGACGAATCGAGGGCCCCGATGTCTTCCATGATCTTGCAATACATCTGTTGAGTGAAGCCGCGACCGCCATATTCTTTCGGCGCGGTCATCCCCATGATGCCCAACCGGCCGAGCCCGTCGATGACGTGTTGCGGAATGTTCGCCTCACGATCGATGGCTGCCGAGTCGATGTGATCCTTCGCGTACTTCGCAAAGTCTTGTCTCGCCGCTTCGACTTCGGCTTGTTGTTCAGGCTTCAGAACCGGATAGGGGAAGATCAACTCGGACTTGCATTTGCCAAAGAACAACGTCTTCGCGAATCCGAGCCCCTGGTGCTCGGAGGAGAGGAGTTCTTCGGCTTGTTGTTTTTGCTCTTCAAACTGTTTATCGGTAAGTGCCATATGTCACGCTCCAAACTCGGAAATGCGATAAGGACTTGTCTATTTCTATTGTAGGGCGATGGGAGGAGAGTTGTCATTCGGCATTGACTGGCTTGAGGATTTTCCTATTCGCGATTGTAATTGTTCGCTGGAGCCCATTCCCCTGAAGTGCATTTGTTGAGGTCACGCTGTAGGAAGGAATCACGAGCGTGTGTCGAAGCCCATCAGAAATCGTTCTTGGAAGAAATTGTATCCCCGCTTCCTTTACTTCGCGAACGATTTCCAAGGTGGCTGGACTCGCCATCTTCTCGATTCGCACGCAATTGTTGACAGCACTCGGCGCGCATGCGACACTGAATCCACCGAAGTGATTTAACCGGCATACTCTCCCCAAACTATCTGCCAGTTCGCTTTTGCCTGCCATGCTTCGGATCGCCGAGGAAGAATTTCCTTTCTTGGACCGTCGGACTAGTTTGTAACCTGTCCGGCGGATGATCTCAAACCGCGATCTCGGGGACTTTTCGGTAGCGATTGCAGCCCGCTTCGGTGACATCGGATGGTCCCAATTCCCGCCACTCACACCCCGGAGGTTGGTTGCTCATGCAACGTCGCACAAAACGATTACTCATTATTCTTCTGTCTCTTGCGTTCTCGGTCGGCTTGTGGAGCCTCGGAACAAGTTCTGCGGGGGACCGTGCGAAGTCGGAAGTCACCCGCAAATTCCAGGGTCACGAGAGCGTCGTTTATAGCGTGGCGTTCTCGCCCAAAGGGAAATATCTGGTGACCGGGAGTTGGGACAAGACTCTCAAGATGTGGGACGTCAAGTCGGGGAAAGTGATTCGGACGTTCGGCGGACCGTCGGGACACAAGGACATGGTGTTGACCGTCGACGTGAGCCCCGACGGGCGATACATCGCCTCCGGGGGCCAGGACCGGCAAGTGAAGATTTGGGATCTCCCGAGCACCGAGGCCCGACAGAAACTTGAGGCCAAGCAACAACTCACCGGCGTGGCGTTGAGCCCCGATGGGAAGAAGGTCGCGGTCGCTGGCAAGGACGGCATCGTTCGCATCCACAACAGCGAGGACTTCAAAAAACTCCTTGAACTCAAGGGACACGTTGGCGAAGTGAAGTCCGTCGAGTTTAGCGCGAACGGAGCCGTGGTCGGAAGTAGCGGGGCCGATGGTACTCTGCGGTTTTGGAATTCGGCGAACGGTCAACCGATCAACGTCATCGGAGCCCACATCGGTTCGGCGAACGACTTCGTCATCCATCCGAATAACTCCAATGCGTATTCCGTCGGAGAGGACGGGTCTCTCCGGTTTTGGCAGTTTACTACAGCGGCACCTCGCGAATTCTCGCCGATGGCCCAAGACATTGTCTGCATGGAAGTCTCGTCCGACGGGAACCAAGTCTTCGTGGCCAGCGCCGACAAAAAGATTCAGGTCACCAACTCCGGCAACGGACAAAAAATTCGGGACCTCAACGGGGCCACCGACCAGGTGCTTTCGGCGAGCTTCAATTCGAATGCGTCGCAAGTCGCCGCAGGACTCAAGGACGGTCAAGTCATCGTCTGGAATAACGGCAATGGCCAAATCATGGGCAAGGCCATCGCCCACGACGACCAGGTCACCGGAGTCAGCATCCGACCCCAAAATGACCAAATGGTGACCGTCGGAACGGACGGATTGCTCAAGGTGTGGAACCTACCGATTCAACCCACAAAGTCCATGAAGCACCCGCAAGAGATATTGACCGCAGCCCTCCGCAGCGACGGCTCGCGAATCTACACCGGCGGCAAGGACAAGGTCGTTCGGTCGTGGGTCTTGAGCAACAACAACATGGAACGACAATTCACAGGACACCCGACCGTCGTCACGGCCATCGCCGTCAGTCCCAACGGTGCCTATCTCGCGTCGGCTGGCGAAGACGGCATCATCCGGTTCTGGAACCAGAGCAACGGACAGCTCACACAGACAATCGGCGGCCACAAAGGGACAGTGACGTCTCTCTCGTTCAACTCGCAAAACAACCGTCTGACCTCGTGCGCGGCAGACGGGACGGTGAAGGTCTGGGAACTCCCCGTCAATGATCCGCGTTCGTTGGGACATCCCGATCAGGTGACGAGTGTGGTTATCACTCCCGATGGAGCGAGAGCCATTACCGGTTGTAACGACAAGCAAGTGCGACTCTGGAACCTCGGAAATGGTGCCCTTGAGCGTGGGTTTGGCGGACACACTTTGGCCATCCGGGCTGTCGCAGTCAGTGGGAACGGACAGTTCGTCGCGGGTGGCGGGGACGACAAATCGTTCTCCGTCTGGAACCTCGGGAATGGCCAGACGATCAAAAAAATCAGCGTTCCGAATGTCGTCAAAGCGGTTGCCCTGAACAACGACGGCAAGCTCGCCGTCGCCGGACTCGCGGACAATTCGATTCGCGTCTTCGAAGTCGAGATGGGCAAAGAGAAGGCCAACTTTGCGGGCCACTCCGGGGCGATCACCGGGCTCGCATATACAAATGGGGACAAGTTACTCGTGTCTTCGAGCGCCGACAAGACGATCCGAATTTGGGACGCGGCAAACGGCAAGGTGAAGATGACAATCACCCACGTCGGTCCCGTGAACGCAATGGCCGTCAGTGCCGACGGGAAGATTGTCGCGGGCGGTTCGGGCAAGTCGATCGGCATTTGGGACGTGGCCAACGGAAAACAAGTCGAGACATTCAAGGTCAATAACAACGTCCAGTCGCTCAGTTTCTCGGCGGACGCGAAACGAATTGTCGTCGGCGAAGATGACAACACGGCTCGGGTCTACAACCTCAAAGGAGAGTTGGTGGAGTTCTTCCCGCACAAGGGCAGTGTTTCCGCCGTGGCCTTCCACAAGGACGGTAAGCGTGTCGTCACGACGAGTGCGGACAAAGTTGCTCGCGTCTGGACCTCGTCCGGAGTGTGGCAAGACGGGGAGAAGAAGGCGCTCCAACAAGTCGCGTTCACGGCCAAGAATCACGTGGTCTATGGTGGGGACTCGGGAGAAATCGTCGTTCGAGACGGGAACACCGGAAAGGTCATCCACAAGATTGCGGCCCACAAAGGTGCTGTGGTCGGAATCGACAGCAAAAGCGACGGGAGATTGAT
>CAYYUU010000119.1:0-9729 GCA_964474955.1 uncultured Alcaligenaceae bacterium
GCTCGTTCGTCGCCTTCGCGGAAGACGAGGCCGGGAATGTCATCGAGAAGGCCCGAGAGGCGGAGTCGGTGGAACGTCTTGCGGAGGTGTTCGCCACCTGCGCGGAACTCCATCAGTCGCTCGAGCAGTTGGATCAGGACGAACTCTTCGCCCGTGACGACAACGTCGGCGTTGATGTCACCCTTCGGCCCACGACCGAAAAAGTCCCAGGGCTCGTAAATGGCCTTGGCTCCACCGCAAAGGATAAATGGTCGGTCTTCGCCGAGTTTGTAGGCGTCTTCGAGCATTTCGTAGGCGCTGGCGCTGTTGATCTGCATGCTCGAGATTAAGAGCAGTTCGGGGATCTTCCCGTCGATCCGCGCCATTCGGGGGCGGAAGTTTCGAGCCCACTGTCTCAGGACCACGCGAGTGTTCTTGAAGCCCGCATTATACATCGCGGCACCGATGGCTCGAGGTCCAGCGGTGATGAGTTTCGTGTCAAGGAAGACGTAGGGTCCAAGACTCGTTCGGAAGGCGAAAGCGTAAGCAACAACGGTGGGGATTTCTGCCGTGGCGGGGTTGTTGCGAAGACGCTTCTCTAACTCGTTATACTCTCCTGGTTTCGTATAACGGTCGTTTTTGGGACGACTCGGCAGTTCCATGAAGGGGCCTTTCTGTGTCTCTATTGCTACTGGTTCCGAGCGGAAGAGGGTCGCTCAGGGCAGAAGCACAGTGAATGATTTGCAAAGTGAGCCGTTAAATCAATGGACAGGCCAGCCGTCATTTCTCGCTGACCTTTTCGTGTTTTTCTTGTTGCCCTGCTTCGGGCATTTCTATCCGTGCGGGGGCGGATGACAACCATAAAGTTCCACTTGGTCGGGCAAAGGACTTCACGGGGCAAGCCACGCGGTTCGAGTCAGAGCGGCAATATCGAAAAGTAGAGTATGTCCCGGACTTTAGAAACGGGTCAACAGCATTGTGGAGGAAAAAGCACACGTTCGGGAGCTTTTCGCCGGAGGAGTTGTCGATTACAATGGGACCGCTATTTCCAAGACCTGATATCTCCCTTTTACGCCTGACAAGACCACCCGTGCGCCGAGTGACGAGTCCGCCATGACGACCGAGTTTCTTCAAAAGGTGTCCGAAGCGAGACAGGAATACTTGGAGCTACCTCCGGAATCGCGGACGAGTTTCTTGGAACAACTCCGTCAGGACGACCCGGGAGTCGCTACCGAGTTGGAGCGATTGCTCCGAGAGGGCGCGTCGGGGAATCCGGCGACGGTCGATTTCGAACCGGGTGAGCGTTCCGATGGCATCGCGACAGTCGATTCGGATACCCCTTCGCAACCAGAACGAACAGCCAACATCCCTGAGAACGCGGGCCGGTACGTCTTCGAGAGCAAGATCGCACAGGGCGGGATGGGTGCCGTTTATCGGGTGCGCGATCCGCAGTTCGATCGGACGTTGGCGGTGAAAGTCATGTTGCCCAAAGCCATCCAGAAACCGGGAGCGAGAAAGCGGTTCCTGGACGAGGCGAGGATCACGGGCCAACTCCAACATCCTGGCATCCCGCCGGTGCACGAACTCGGCGAACTCGAAGACGGCTCACCGTTCTTTGCCATGAAGCTCATCAACGGAGAGACCCTCTCGAAACAACTCAAAGAACGTCAATCTCCATCCCAAGAGTTGCCCAAGTTTCTGGGCATCTTCGGACAGATTTGCCAGACCGTAGCGTATGCCCACTCAAGAGGGATTCTCCATCGCGACCTCAAGCCATCGAATGTGATGGTCGGGGCCTTTGGCGAAGTCCAGGTGATGGACTGGGGGTTGGCGAAATTTCTTTCGGAGTTGGTCGAGGAAAGCGAAATAGGGCCTGCCGAACCGAGGACGATCGATTCGCTCCAGGATGGGGACTTGCCTGGGGTCTCGAAGACCGGAGATATTCTGGGAACTCCGGCATACATGGCTCCCGAGCAAGCCAGGGGCGAAATTCACAATCTCGATTTACGGACGGATGTGTTCGGGTTGGGTGCGATTCTGTGTGAGATTCTGACCGGTGCTCCAGCGTTCCGGGGGAAGCGGCAAGTCGATGTTCTGAAGTTGGCTGCCAGGGGAGACTTGGAGGATGCTTTCGCGAGACTGGAGGAATGTCAAGCCGACAGGGAGTTAATCAGCATTGCCGTGAAGTGCCTTGCCAAACATCCGGGTGACAGATTCCCAAATGCAGCACAGGTCGCCGACGCTATCGAAGCCTACCAACGAGAGGTGCAGGAGCGTTTACGGGCCGCGGAACTGGAGAAAGCCACTGCACAAACGAAGGCCCAGGAACAAGGCGAGCGCCTTCGAGTCGAAACGGCCAAGAGACGAGTGACTTTGGTTCTCGCTGTTGTTGTCGTGTTGTTCGTCGTCGCAGTGGGAGGAGCCGTCGCGTGGTATCAGTCCGACCGTTTGAAGAGGATGCAAGAAGCCCACTCGCGAAAACTGGAGAAGGAACGCCGCCAAGCCAAAGAACGCCAACAACTAGAACTTACCGCAGAGGAAGTGCGACGAGCGATCCGCGAAGGCACACAAATTCGAAAAACCCTACACGCCAAACTCCAACAGGAAGGCGGCGTCCGAGCCATGTACAACCGGGCCGATGTCTGGAAGTCTCAGATCGATTTGGGGTTTGCCGCCGTTCGCCGCGCCAAGAAATTACGAGACGGAGCCGGTGAACGCATTGACGGAACGGACTCGAGCTTGAGACAGGATATTCGAGACCTTGAACAGGGATTGCAACAAGATCGCAAAGATTACCAATTGGTCAAGACCTTCAATCGGATACGCGACGACAGCCTGGGAACAAGAAACGGCGAAATTAGACGCGAAGATGTCCTTCAGAAGTATCCCGTTGCGTTTCGTGAGGCGGGATACGATGTGCTCTATACGAACCCTGACGGCCTGGTTCCCAGGAGTCGGAGTTCGGTGATTTGGCAACAATTCGTGGTCAGTCTCGACGACTGGGCTTCGCAAGATTTGCTCTTGACGAAAGAAAAGAAACTCTACCGCAAGCTCCTGGCTCTGACGAAAAAGATAGATCGAGATCCCCTCCGGAATAAACTCCGCGATCCGGAATTGTGGCGACGCCCGAAGGAAGTCAACGAGATGGTACGAGGATATTTGTCTCAACCGGAGAAGATGAAAAAGTTGCCAGCCCAGACGCTTGTGTTCATTGCCAACATGATCTCGACCCCGTCGGTTCGTCTCGCTTGGGAATCCAAAGCACAGCTTCTGCAACCCACCGATTTCGAATTGGCGTTTTTTCACGCGGGGACGTTATACGAAGCCGGAAAATACGCTGAAAGCGAAGGATACTATAAAGTAGCAGTTGCCAACCAACCGACGAATGCCGCCGCCTGGAGCAACTTGGGAATCTCGCTGTATGTGCAAGAAAAGTATCCAGCAGCAAGCGATGCGTTTCGCAAATCATTGGAACTCGATGACAAAGACCAACACATCTGGGTGCAACTTGGCCGGAGTTACGCCAAATTGAGGCAATATTCCAAGGCCATTCGTATTTTCCAAACGCTCCTGGAAACGGCACCGAAGAACCGTGATGCCTGGAAGCGGATGGGCGATGCGTTTTGCGACAAAGGCGAACCGATAAAGGCGATCGCTCCGTACAAAAAAGTGATCGCTCTGAAAGAAACGAGCAGCGCGTGGGACAGTCTTGGTTCTGCATGGTTGCGGCTCAACCAACCCGACAAAGCCACAGAAGCGTATAAGAAGGCATTGGCTCTCAACCCAAAGAACTGGGGCTCCTTGACCCGGTTGGGGGCTATCTTGGCAGAGAAAAAGATGTATTCGAAAGCCATCGAAAAATTCGAGGAGGTTCTTCGATACAACAACAAGCACAAGGTGGCCTGGTTCAACTTGGGGCTCGCTCGGTTTCATCAAAAGGACTTTGAGGCCGCCATCGAAGCGCAGAAAGCCGCGATCAAACTGGACCCGAACTATGCCAACGCGCTGGTCAACCTCGGGGCGGCACATCTGCATCGCCGAGAATACGCGAAGGCCGAAAAGGTGCTTTCCCGAGCGGTGAAGAGCCAGCCGAAGCACATCATCGGCTGGAGAAATCTCGCCACGGCACTTCATGCTCAAAAAAAATACAAGCAAGCGATCGAGGCCCAGAAAAAGGCGCTCCAATTCGATCCTGGGAGCTACCGGTCTCATTATGGTCTTGCCCTGTCCTTGCTTCGCGATGGGCAGTTCCAGCAAGCCATCTCGGAATTTGAAAAAGCTCGGCGAGGCGCGCCCGCACAACACCCGATCCACGGCGCCATTCGCCAAAGTAGAAAAATCGCCCAACAGTGTGCAACCTTGGAAACCCACTTGCCCGCGGTCCTGGCTGGCAGAGCACGGGCAACGAACCAAACGCAACTGCACCTGATTCGGCTTTGCGTGCAGTATCGAAAACAGTACCGCAATGCTAGCAGACTTTATGTCGTGCTCTTTCAACAAGCGCCGGAATATCGCGAGGATTGGCAATCCGGTCATCGGTATAATGCTGCGTGCGCTGCAGCTCTGGCCGCGGCAGGCCAGGGAGCCCACGCCAAGAAGATCGACTTAACCGAGCGATCTGCTCTCCGGGCCCAGACAAGAGCTTGGCTGCACGCCGACCTCAAGGTCTACCACGAAGCGTTGAAGAAGAACCGATTGATGGCTCCTGCCATCGTGGATCGAATGGAGCTGTGGCAAGACGATCCCGATCTCGCCTCCGTTCGCGACAAGAAAGCCATCGCCAAACTTTCCAAGGACGAACAACTAACCTGGACGAAACTCTGGGACGATGTCGTAGCCTTGGAGAAAGTCGCTCGCAGTCACTTCACCGAAACCAAGCTTCAAAGCAAGTTGAAACTTGGCGACGAGTTCGCCCACAAGCACAAAATGACTGCAGGCAACACCTACATCATCGAGATGGTAAGTAAACAGTTCGACACGCTGTTACGATTGGAAGACGCCAACGAAAATAAACTCTCCGAAAACGACGACATCGCCAAGAACAACCGGAACTCGCGCATCGTCTTCACGCCCAAGAAGACCGGGACGTATCGGATCGGCGCCACGTCGTTCGGAAATCAGGGTCAGGGAGCTTACGAAATCATCATTCGCGAATTCCGGTCTGAGGACAGAAAGCCAGAGAACCCCGGAACTATGCCATAATCCTGGGATGAGAAACTGCGCCGGCGAGTTGAGGAATCAACAAGAAACGAGAGGATTCGTCAAACCAACCCGACCTCGGAGCAAACACCATGACGCAAGAAAAATCGGACACCACATTACTGGGCGAACTCAAGGCGCATGACGATCCTCAAGCGGCCCAAGAATTGTGGCAACGCTATTTCGCTCGACTCGCTCGACTCGCACGCACGAAACTGTCTCAAAGACAAAGGCGCGTGAGGGACGAAGAAGACGTTGCGCTCAGCGCTTTTCATAGTTTCTTCCGGGGTGTCGCCGATGGTCGGTTCTGCAAGCTCAACGACGGGGACGACCTCTGGCAAGTCTTGGTGATGTTGGCTGACCGGAAAGCAATTGACCAAAAACGCCGGCACTTGGCGGCCAAACGTGGTGGAGGAGAAGTCCGTGGAGATTCCGCCTTCCTCAAAGGGGACCTCTCCAGTTTGCTTGGTGGCATCGACGACATACCCGGAGGTGAGCCAAACCCCGCGCTGGTGGACTGTTTCTCCGAGACTTGCGCGGAATTGTTGGGCAGCCTCCAAGACCCCGAGTTGGTCCAAGTGGCTTTGTTGAAAATGGAAGGCTACACCAACGACGAAATCGCACAACAACTTGGGCGTGTGACTCGCTCGGTCGAACGGAAATTACAAACCATCCGGAAGATCTGGGAAAAACAATATTCAACGGATCAATAGTCGCGATAGGTAAAGTTGCTTTTCGCTACGTTTCAAAATAGTTTCTCCAAAAAAATCCATTCTCGTGTCGGGGTCCTCCGGTGGTTTGCGAGAACCATCCCAGAGACATCACTTTCTTAACTCAAGAAACGAGGACCACGATCATGACGACTCAACGAACCAACAAAGCTCATTTGCAACTCGATACTCTGGAAGCTCGGGCTGTTCCTGCCACTTCTTCCATGTTGCATTTTGACGGATTGAACATCCTGATGATCCAGGGATCGTCGGCGAACGACCGAGTCGAGGTGCGAGACGTTGGGAGCTACATTCGGGTCCAGGATACCACTACTGCGTACACCACAAACCGGTACTTTCGAGAATCCAGTGTCGACTTGATTTTCTTTTCCGGTGGCTACGGTTACGACTTCTTCAACAACAACACAGCCATCCCGTGTGAAGCCTACGGAGACGGTGGAGTCGATTATCTCTATGGCGGAAGCGGGGCCGACATGCTCGATGGTGGCGCTGGGTCGGATTGGCTCTACGGTCGGGGTGGCAACGATGTTCTTCGCGGTGGCGCGAGTTCCGATTGGCTCTACGGCGGGGATCACAATGATCGGCTCTACGGCGGCGAAGGTCATGATCGTCTGTTTGGCGAGGCCGGGAACGATTGGTTGGCTGGCGAAGGAGGAAACGACCGAATTTCCGGAGGAGCGAATTACGATCGGGCTTATGGGGGTGCAATGTCCGACACTATACTTTCGGACAACGAGTACCGCAACTGGATCTCGAATGGTTGGACCAACACCGAACTGTTGGTGTATGCTCCCCCGACGAAGTCGCCTCTCGTTTTTGCCGGGCCGCAACCGGAACCGCCCTTTGCGTCGACTTCAAGTTCCTCACTATCTCTGCGTTCTGCGGCAGATGTCTCGATCGATTTCTTCCCGCTGCGCCCACAGCCGAGTTCTCTGTATCAGGTCAATCTGTTAAGCATTCCTGACCTTCCGAACCCGTAAGATTCTGACTTGAGAACGGACTTCTCCGACATGACAGGCCGAGATCGGGTCGCTGTTGTTACGCGGTCTCGGCCTGGTCCTTCTTTCCACTTCCTTGCGAGTGCTACCTCTGAGGAGTATGCTGTGGGCTGTTCGATTCCAAACCGAAACCAGATCGGGGACAATTATGAACGAACCGACCCAATCGCGGCATGATTCCTCACTGGGCCTTACCATCGTTCGCCAGGTTGATCAGGTCTGCAATCAATTCGAGGATTCTTGGAGAAAAGGAGAATCTCCACGAATCGAGGATTACTTGCCGCAGGTCCCTGAGTCGGCTCATTCTGTGTTGTTGCGAGACCTCCTTGTTCTCGAATGGACCTACCGCCAACAGGACCAACAACGTGTGCGTCTGGAAGAATACGTCGACCGATTCCCCGACCATGCCAACGTCATCCGAGCCACCTTCGCGGACCACCAAAACACATCGAACGCACCGAGAAAGACCCCGGACACACCCGAAGCCATTACGGTCGATGAATCCACGCCTGTTGTTGGTGCGGCCAAGCAACCAATCCAACTCGACGGCGAAACAGCTTTCCCCCAACGCATCGGGCGTTACCTCGTCGAAGAAGAACTCGGTCGTGGCGGGATGGGGGCGGTGTTGCGAATCCACGATCCCGACTTCGAGCGAGCGTTGGCTGTGAAGGTCATGCTCTCGCGTGTGACCAAAAGTCCGGGTGCCCACAAACGGTTTGTCGAGGAAGCGAAGATAACGGGGCGACTCCAACATCCGGGCATTCCTCCGGTCCACGAGATGGGACAACTCGAAGGCGGATTGCCGTACTTTGTGATGAAGCTCATCAAGGGAGAGACGCTCGCAAAACTCCTCCAACAACGCGAATCACCCTCCGCCGAGTTGCCTCGTTTCGTGGGTCTCTTTGGGCAAGTGTGCCAGACGATTGCGTATGCCCATTCGAGGGGCATTATTCACAGAGACTTGAAGCCCTCGAACGTGATGGTTGGCGCGTTCGGCGAAGTTCAGGTGATGGACTGGGGGCTCGCCAAGTTTCTCTCGGACTTGGTCGACGAAAGCCAAACAGATGTCGCCCAACCCGATACCGTGGAGGCTTTGAAATACAGCGACCTTCAGGGGCTTTCGGAGACCGGAGACATCTTGGGGACACCGGCGTATATGGCTCCCGAACAAGCTCGTGGAGAAATTCGCAATCTCGATTCCAGGGCCGACGTGTTTGGTCTCGGAGCCATCTTGTGTGAGATCTTAACGGGTCAACCTGCGTTCGTTGGGAAGAACGTCAAGGACATTCTGAGCAAGTCGGCCTGCGGATATCTTCTGACTGCGTTTGGTCATCTCGACGAATGCCAAGCAGACGAGCAGTTGGTGCGATTGTGCAAACGGTGTTTGTCTCCCAACCGGGAGGATCGTCCTCGAGACGCTGGGGAAGTCGCGGCCGCCATCGAGGCTTACGAACAACAAGTTCAAGAGCGATTGCGACAAGCCGAAGTGGAAAAGGCTGCAGCTCAAGCGAAAGCCGCCGCCGAACGCACGCGACGGCAAGTAGTTTTGGCTTTAGCGGTCGTTGGGATGCTCTTAATTAGCGTTGTCGGTGGGGCGATTGCTTGGTATCGACAGGACCAGATCCAGGACAAACTCCGACAAGCCGAGGTCAACCTTCTCAAAACCAACGAACATGCGAAACTTCGAGACATGGCTCAAGGCATCCGACAGGCCAGCAAAGAGGGCCAATCAATCCACCGGAAGCTCGTTGGAGAACTGCGCCAAAGGGGTGGTGTTCGCCGCAAGTACCAACTTGCGGATCGGTGGAAGGGAGAGATCGATTTGGCTCAGGCGGCGTGGGAACGCGCCGAGACACTCCTCCAAAAAGCCGGGCATCAGATCGCGAAAGTGGATTCGACGCTTGGCGAGGATCTGTTGCAGCTCAAACGAGATGTAGCCAACGATCGCAAAGACTACGAGCTTGTTGTGGCTCTGAACAAAGTCCGCGACGAGAGTTGGACATTTGTCGATGGGAAACGGAATACCAAAATCATTTCTCGCAGATACCCCAAGATTCTCAAAGATGCGGGTTTCGATGTTTTAGGGGACGATCCGAAAAAAGTGGCTGAGAGGATCCGACGATCCGTCGTTCGCGAACAGATCGTCAGTACCCTCGACCACTGGATCACGACCAAGCAGAACGTCAATCGACTCCTCCGAATCGCGGTAGATGCCGACTCGAACGAATTGCGAAATCAGTTGCGGCGAGCTATCCATTTGAGGCAGAAAAAGGTAGCTCGCGCGATGGTCGCGAAGTATCTGAACGACCGAGCTGCCATGGAGGAACTCTCCCCACAGACGTTGTACTTAGTCGGGGTTCTGCTCAAAGATTTACCCAACCAAGAAGCTTGGTTCCGCCAAGCACAGGATGCACACCCGGACGATCTCGAATTGGCCATGAAGACAGCGATTACACTCCTGGAGAAGAAGAAATTCGAGGATAGTGCTGGGTATTATCGGACGTCTCTGGCTATTCAACCCAACAACGTCACGGCTTACTCCAACTGGGGCTCTGCGCTGGGTTCTCGGAAGAAATATAATGAGGCCATTGTAAAGTACAAAAAGGCGACACAAATCGACCCCAAATATCTGTTTGCCTACAACAACTGGGGAGTGGCCCTGTATTTTCTGAGGCAGTATTCAGAGGCCATCGAAAAATATCAAAAGGCCCTTTCCATCGAACCCAACTTCGCGCCCGTGTACTCCAACTGGGGCTTGGCTCTGAACGGCCTCCAAAAGTATAAAGAGGCCATCTTGAAGTACAAAATAGCAACACAAAACG
>CAYYUU010000119.1:9739-11706 GCA_964474955.1 uncultured Alcaligenaceae bacterium
GCCTACAACAACTGGGGCCTGGCTCTGGCTAATCTGAAGAAGTACGAGGAGGCGATTTCCATGTACAAAAAGGCCACGCAGATCGATCCCGAATACCCGAATTGTTACGTGGGTTGGGGCAATGTTCTATCTGCCCTGAAAAAGCATGAAGAGGCTATCGAAAAGTTCAAAATAGCCACAAAGATTGACCCAACAGATGCGAATGGCTACGGCGACTGGGGTTTGGCTCTTCTGAACCGGGAGGAGTACAACGAGGCCATCGTAAAGTTCAAAATAGCCACCGACATTCATCCGAACGAGAGAACCTACACCGGTTGGGGGAAGGCTCTGTCGCATCTCGACAGACATGACGAGGCCATCGAAATGTACAAAAAAGCCACCAAGATCGACCCCAACTATGCGTTAGCCTACAACAACTGGGCCGGGGCCCTGTCTGCTCGGAAGAAGTACAACGAGGCCATCGACAAGTTAGAGAGGGCCCTAAAGCTACAACCGAAATCTGCGTTAGCCTACACAAACTGGGGAGTGGCGCTATCTGGTCTTGGGAGGGATAACGAGGCTACCGAAAAGTTCAAAATGGCCACAATGATAGATCCCAACTTTGCCATAGCCTACCAAAACTGGGGCGTTTCTCTGAAGGCCCTGAAGAAGTATAACGAAGCTATCAAACAGTTCGAAATAGCCACAAAGATCAATCCCACATTTGTGTTAGCGTATTTAAATTGGGGTGATGTTCTGAAGGCCCTGAAGAGGCATAACGAGGCTATTGATAAATATAAAATGGCAACACAAATCGACCCCAAACATGCCCGAGCTTACTATAGCTGGGGCACTGTTCTGACTGCTCTGCAAAAGTATGATGATGCCATTGAAAAGTATAAGAAGGCAACACAAATCGACCCCAAACATGCTCGAGCCTACAACAACTGGAGCAGCGATCTGTATTTACTGAAGAGGTACGACGAGGCCATCGAAAAGGCAAAAAAGGCCATCCAGTTGCAACCGTTGTTGCCCGATTCTCACCTGGGACTTGGGTTAGGTTACCAAGAACAAGGAAAGTTCCAACACGCCATTGCCGCTTTTGAGGCCGTGCGGAAACTCGTCCCGTCAAGACATCCCTTGAGTCGCCGAGCCCAATCCCAAATTGCCCAGTGTCAGTTCTGGCTGGCGCGAGAGAAGAAACTGCCCGCGGTCCTCAAAGGAACCTTGAAGGTCTCCCTCCAAGAACACACCACCCTAGTGAATCTGTGCGTGCGTTATAAGAAACGTTACCGCGACGCCGTAAAGCTCTCTCAAGAGTTGTTCCGACGGGACCCAAAGTTCGCCAACGACTTGGATTATCAAAACAGCTATCGCGCGGCGTGCTACGCAGCTCGGGCCGCAGCTGGCCAGGGAGTCCACGCCAAGAAGATTGACGCCAAAGAGCGACGCACCCTTCGGCAACAAGCACTCGCGTGGCTCCAAACGGATTTGAAAGACTATGCCAGAATTTGGCGGACGGGGCCATCGACGGCTATTGAAGTTCAGAACAGAATGAATTTCTGGTTGAAGGACTCAGATCTTTCGAGCCTCCGCGACAACCAAGCCTTGGCCAAACTCGCAAAAGCCGAACAACAGGTCTGGCGGAAATTGTGGTCCGACGTGAAAGCCCTCCGAGCAAGGATCCGTCGGAGCTATTCCGAAAAGACCTACCAGGGAGCACTCACATCCAAATCAGCCCTGTCGTTCGGGTGTCATTACCATGACCATCACATCGAACTGAAGGCTAACCACGTGTATACGTTTGAACTCCGAAGCCAACAGTTTGATAGCTACTTGATCCTACTCGATTCGACCGGCCAACACAGACTCGGTCAGAATGACAACATCCTCCCAAAAGCAAATCGGAACTCTCGAGTCAATCTGCGTCTTCCCAAGACTGGAACACAATAATTAGGAAGAAGCAAGCAACAAGCCAACCAACAGGC
>CAYYUU010000120.1:0-11690 GCA_964474955.1 uncultured Alcaligenaceae bacterium
CGAGCGGACCTGCAACGAGCGGACCTGCTAGGAGCGGACCTGCTAGGAGCGAAACTGCAAGGAGCGAAACTGCAAGGAGCGAAACTGCAAGGAGCGAAACTGCTAGGAGCGAAACTGCAAGGAGTTCGCGTTAAAGAGAGCCAACTTTCACGAGCCAAGGGGGAATGGGAAGGCACCCCGGATTGGATTGAAGAAGACCCCTCCGACGAATCTCCCAGTTAACACTTCGCCAGCGGACCCCAGAGAAGCTCATCCTGTCTTCTTGCCCGATCACTCCCACTCACGCGATGACGTTCGCGATGCCGCGCCCACCCCTGCTCTGGGTTGTTGGTGGCACAGGTGGAGGACGAATGTCTTGATGTCCGTTCCTTCGTAGGGTGGGGCAAGCAGAGCGCGAACGCAGCGAAGGAGTTGCATGCTTCGCTCGCGCTGCGCTTGCCCCACCCTACGAAAGACAAAAAACCGGACAACTATTTATTCTCCGTCCTCCGGCCAAAAGACACGCCAATAGTCACTCCCGAACAGTCACTCCCGACCAAAACCCGCTTCTTGGGAGTGAGTGACTGTTCCGTCTCCGGAATCACTTTTTTTCGGGTGAAATTCACTTTTTTGGGCCATTTTTCGGCCTTCTGTCCCAATTTTCACCTCCGCACGCAACAACCTCCGAAATTCAAAAATTGCTACACCGTCTCAACCCTATATTCCTGGTGACGGTGATGCTTCGTGAATGATCCCAGCCCTTCATGACTGACCCCGACCGGGGTTCCTTTCCCACAAAGGAAAGGGACAACACTCCCCGTCCGTAGATGTCCTTCTCGGTTCCACTGGATGACGAGGTGAACCATGACCAGTCCAGCAAAGCCCCCGTCCGCGCCACGATCGGATCAACACCCCCTGTTGGTGACGTTGGCCGAAGTATCGAGCCTACTGAACCGTTCGTTGCCGTCGCTCTATCGGGATCGTGCGGCGGGCCGTTTCGGACCCCGCGAAATGCGAATCGGTGGATGTGTCTACGTTTCGACCAAAGAACTCCGCGAGTGGGTCGACGCCGGGTGTCCCCCCTCGTGATCAATCAAACCTCCAGGAGAGACACGAGTCATGCTTCAGCCAAAAGACATCCTGAGCCTTGACGACCTGGCCGACCACGGGCTCGACCTCGCGACGTTACGAAAGTGGCCCATCCCCGAATACCACGACGACCACGGACGACCCTACTGGTTAATCGAGGACGTCCTTTCCATTCTCCAAGGAGGTGACCAGTAGATGACACGACACAACGCACTTGGCCCCACGACGGTCTCCGAAGCCTCGCGAGAATACCTCCGGCGGGGCTGGGTTCCGGTGTCCTTGCGACCCCGGGACAAGGTCCCCATCTTCAAAGACTATCTTCAATCCTGGCCCACCGAAGACGACCTGGTGGAGATGTTCCCGCCGCAACACAGCAACAATGTCGGCGTCCTCACGGGAAATCCGAACCAGCTCGTGGACGTCGATCTGGATTGTCTCGAAACCGTTCAGATCGAATCTGACCGTCCACAATTTGCAGTGGGTTTCGACTATCCGAGATAGAGGGTGCAGGTGAATAGTGACAGGGTGAAGAGAATGACAAGTGCATCACGCGAAGACGCGAAGGTGCGAAGGAAGAAAAGAAGGGAATAGGGAACAGATAACAGAAAGACAATAGGCCATGAATGCAAGGGCAGCGCATTCGGTCCGTACACGGGAGGCTATTGGAGCGATTCTTTGGAGTCTGAATGTTCCCGTTTCTGACCCGTTTTTGCCCGTTTTTGACTTTTTCTGGCTCAGCGCGGGATGGGTTCAAGCTCACTTGATCCGGGAAAATATCAGAAAAAAGCAAGGTGGATACATCGTAACAGGTATTGGAGGCAAGCTCTGGGATGACGACGAGAACGATATCTATGTCAAAAGGGTTGTCAATATTGAGCCGACTACCCCGTGAAAGGGCATTCAAAACCAATCGTTCTTTCGGAGGTCGTTCGAATAACCACGAGTTGTGTTCCATGGCCTGGGGATCGGAATCCGGACCTTTTTTTCCGTGTCGCTTCGTCAGCAGGCGCGATAATGTAACAAGAGTTCGCACTCGTTCGTTTTCGACTACGTGCTGAACAACATCAATCCCGCCACATTGTTCTAATCCGTCCGAGCAACTCCAGACCTAATACGAGAACATTTGATGCGCCCAAGCAACTTGCAAACGACCATTTACCGTCTCTGTGTCCTCAGTTCGCTCATGTTCTTTGCCTCGGCAGGGAACGCGACGTCGAGCAACAACCCTATCAATCTGGACGACGTCAATGGTCCGTTCACGTATACTCTGGTCATCTCCAACGGCATCTCCGACAACAGTCCGTTGTTCCTTAACGACGGAGCCAACCTGGACCTCAACGATGACAACGAAACGATCGGTTCGTTGGCCGGCGATGGGAACGTCTTCCTGGGTTCGGGGACTCTGACAACCGGTTCGGCAGGGAGCACGACCTTTAACGGCGTGATCTCCGAGTCGGGTGGTCTGACGAAGGTCGGGGGTACGACGTTCACGTTGACGGGCGACAGTACCTACGACGGTCTGACGACGATCAACGGGGGTGCGCTCACCCTCGATGGATCGCTCGACGCTGGAAACAACGTCGAGCTGGCCATGAGTAACACGACCCTCAACGGAACCGGGGAAATCATCGGGGCGCATGACCCAGATCAACGCGGGAGTGACCAACGCGAGTGTTTCCGGCAGTCTAACGCTCGAGAACTCACCGACGGTCGTGAACGTCCTCGGTTCGGGTTCTGTCTCCGGAGCCACTATCCAAAACGGTAGCACCGGGATCAACGTCACACCCACAGGAACGATCACACTGACGAACAACACGGTAACCGGCAACACGACCGGGATCAACGTGGACAGTGGCGGCACTGTGTTCTTCAACACGGGCAACGAGATCATCGGCGGTGCGACCGGATTGTTGGTCACCGGTCCGACCCCAATGGGCACAGGCATCGGCAATTTGACGTTGAGCAACACGGTGTTCACGGGCCAATTGACGAAGTATATCACGCTCCAAAATCTCGCGCACCAGGAACCAGATTTGATCGACGGGAGTAATGCCACGTTTGATGGGTTGGCGGCTGCCACGATCGACGCCAGCGAGACGTTGCGAGATGCCTGGGAATTGCTGGTCGATCACTTCCCCGATGACAACGACTTGGGCTTCATTATCCTACAGACGAGCACTGCTTACATCGACCCCGATTCGGGCGACCTGATTGTGATTGGGTCTTATGGCAACGACCAAATCACGGTCGATTCGACCGACGACAGCAGCATCGTGGTGAAAATCAACACTCCGTTCGACACGTTCGACTTGAGCACCGATCCGGACGCTCGCGTCATCGTCTTTGGGATCGATGGACGGGACTTCATCCAAACGCCGGGGAACCGGATGAACGAGGTCTTCGCGGGGAACGGTGACGACACCGTCTACGGTGGCAACGGCACGGACCTGCTTCGAGGTGGCAACGGAGACGACTTCCTCAACGGGCAAGAGGGTGACGACGTGCTCTTCGGAGGCCGTGGCGCGGACCGACTCACCGACAGCATGGGTGACAACGTGTTTGTCGGTGGCCGAATCATTCGCCGGTTCGATCTGGTCTTCCAGTACTTGCAAGACTGGACGGGCGGAATGAGTGCCGCAGCGGCCTTGTCGGATCTGGTCCCAGTGCCCGGAGACGACCCAGACGACTCGGACAACCGCGACCGCATCTCGGCAGGACGAGGAAGGGATGCTTCGATTCACCGACCTGGGTCCGACCGTGTGCGCGGGATCGACGACTCAATCACGTTCTAATCTCCGTTCGGCGTTGTGCCTCAACGAGGGGCGAGTCGACCAACAAAAGAACCTCGGAACCTGACGTTGAGAGGTTCTTTTGTGGGGTGTTGAGTTACTTTTCGCGGAGCGAAAAGATTCCAAAGAGAAAAATTTTCGCGGAGCGAAAAGCAACTTTCATTTATCCGACTCCCCAGAAACTGTGTCACGGTTTCGGCCTTTCCCGTGATGAGAGAATGAGAGGTGTTTGGCAGGTACGAGGTTGTCTGGAGAAGAGGCGATGGCAGGAGCAACGATACGAGTGAAGTGTCAAGGGTGTGGCAGTCGGTTACTGACCCCCGCCAGGAGAGCGGGCCTGGGAGTGCGCTGTCCGAAGTGTAAAGCGAATGTGCGTGTTCCCGTTGCTTCGGAGGAACCGCGCCGGCCCGAACCATCTCGATACCCGCGATGGCGTGGGACGAAACGCGGCTCGAAGAGAAAGGCCAAGAAAATTCTTTTGGTTTGCTCCATCCCAATCTTCATCTTGGCCGTCTTGAGTGCCGCCGTGACGGTCTTTGTTGGTTTCTTCATTCCGATGGTTTTGATGATGCAGACCGGGGAGTTCGCAACTTATCGGGTGTTGATGGCCGTGCGTCTAGCGATTGGAACCGGAATCACGATGAGTATTTTTTATGTCGCCGAGTGCGTTCTACATGGGAGATTCGTGGGGTACCACGAAGCGTTCACGACACAGAAGGGCCAGTAGAACACGGGTGAAGTCATTGGCTATCCTGACCGTCACTTTTTTCGGCACCTCATCGCGATTGTCGAAACTATTTATGGCGAGCAAGGTTATTAGTCGTAATCAAACATTACTCCATTTGATGGGAGCCGCTTCTTGAGGTTCTCCAACAAATCCAGAACCGGCCTCGCGGTCTGCCTAACGTCCACTGTGCTTGATCTCCCAGGAAACCAATGATGCGTTTTTGTGCTCCAATTGTTCTCTGCCTGTTGACCGAGATAGTCGTCTCCGCGCAAACGAATTCTCCGCTGATGAAGGCGTTTCAACGTGTCGACAAGAATAACGACAATAAGTTGTCGGCCACCGAAGTGAATCGATATCCACGACTGAAAAAACGTCTGACTGGAGCCGACAAAAACGGCGACGGAGGGATTACGTTCGCCGAATTCCGGACACACCTCGTTCGAACCCTGAGCCCACCCGAACCCACCAAGGGCAAACTCGGACCAGGTAATTGCGTTCGAGTCGTGCGTGTGGGAAAAACACAACGTCGTTATCGTGTCTACGTCCCAAAGAAATACAAACCCACGCGACCGACCCCGGTGATCGTGGCGTTCCACGGCGGTGGGGGAAACCCCGAGAGCATGATGCGTTTCAGCGGACTGAATCAAAAGGCCGAGGAAGCTGGTTTTATCGTGGCCTATCCCTACGGAAGCGGATGGGACAAGAACCGATCTCTCACGTTCAACGGTGGGAACTGTTGTGGCTATGCGCAACGAAAGAAAGTCGACGACGTAGGTTTCGTGCGGGCGTTACTCGACGACCTGGAGAAAGCTGCAAATGTCGACACGAACCGTGTATATGCGACGGGCATGTCGAACGGCGCGATCATGACGTACCTTGTCGCGGCCAAACTTTCGGATCGGTTCGCCGCCATTGCTCCCGTCGGTGGTCCCATGGGCACGGACACTTGCGAACCAAAACGACCGGTCTCGGTCATCCACTTTCATGGGACCGACGATCAACTTGCTCCGTTCAAGGGAGGTCGCGGAAAAGGCACAAACGTGGTCCCTTCTTTCCTTCGACCCAAATTCCATTCTGTCGACCATGCCATCCAGAATTGGGTGAAGGCAAACGGTTGCGCCAAGAACCCCAAAATCGTGGCCTTGCCGGACAAAGCTCAGGACGGCACAACCGTTACCAAAAAGATTTGGGGTAATGGGAAAGACGGGAGCGAAGTCGTGTTGATTTCGATCAAAGGCGGTGGGCACACTTGGCCAGGAAAAGAACCAACCAAGGCGTTTTTGGGAAAATCCACGAAGAACATTTCGGCCAACGACATGATGTGGGAGTTTTTTCAGAAGCACGCACGGAAGGCTTTTACGACTGGATCTCAGGGGCTGAAGCAAGAGCCACAAGAGGTGAAGCCCCAACAAAACAGAGGAATGGACGCGGCATTGTCTCTGGTCGGTCAGAAGGTTGAAGACGAAGCCTGACCCAACGCAAGTCACTCTTTAGAACTCGCAAACGACCAACGCGTCAGCGTCTCGCGATCCTTCACCAAGATGCCATCCTTGAGCAGAACCGGCGGAGCCCACGTGCGGTCCGGTGCCACTCGATACGACGCGACCTTCTCGTACTTGTTGCCGCTCGCCTTCAGGATGCGGAGTTCGCCAGTATTGATGAGGGCCACGATGTAACCAGGGATGGCCAGGAAGGTGGCATGCTTGCCGGTCTGCGGAGGTCCTTGCCAGAGGACTTTTCCGGTCTTCGGGTCGAGGCAGAAGAATCGCCCCTGGCGCCGATGGGATAGCCCATAGAGCAAACCGTCATTGATGATCGCAGTGCTCATGTCGAGGGACACCTCCTTCTGGTGCCAAAGTTGTCGGACTTTCCAGGTGTCGCCTTTTTTTCGAGGCTCCAGGCAACGAATGCCGCGATTCTCCGCACCGAGGAAAATGCGCCCCTTGTGGAAGACCGGCGTCGGCATGTTTTGGTCGAGGAAGGTCCCTTTGGCCGTGACTTCCCAAAGTTTCTCGGCGGACCGAACATCGACTCCAACGAGGGCCCTTTCGTTCCAATCGATGACCTGACGGACTCCTCGAATCGTCACGACGAGGGGGGAAGCGTAATGCGGTCCGTCCTTCCCTTGACTCCAGATCCCCTTTCCGGTGGCCGTGTCGAGTGCGATCAATGCGCCGTCGAAGTCCGTCCCGAAGTGGGCAATGACGAACTTCCCATCCACGACAGGAGATGTCGATGCGCCCCAACGCGGGTGTGTTTTCTTAAATCGCTTGCCAAAGTCTTGAGACCATAGTTGCTTTCCGGTGTCGGCGTCCCAGGCTATGAGTTTCCCCGTAATGCTCATCGTAAAGAGCTTGCCATCGACCAGCACTGGACATGATTTCGGCCCCTTGCCGTGGTACTCCGCACCACCTCCGATTTCGAAAGGGGCGGGATAACTTTTTCGCCACTTGACCTTCCCCGTCTTGAGATCCAGACACCACAAGACTTCGTCGTTCCCTTGCCTGGCATGTTGGTAAACCCGCCCACCAGAAACGATCGGTGATCCGTACCCCGTGCCGACTTTCACTCGCCAGACCTTCTTAAGTTGCTTCGGCCACGTCTTCGGCGGTTGGAAATAGTCCACCCAACCATTTCGCTTCGGACCTAACCAACCAGTCCACTTCGCCTTGCTGTTCTGCTTGCTGTCCGACGCGAAGACCTTCGTGGTCGGGCTCGCCGCCAACATCAACACGAACATCAACACAGCCAATGGCTGGGTTGTTCGGTAGAAGTGGGGCAGCCGGTAGAGACATGATGCTCTCATGATGAAATCTCTTGGATGAGTGTTTGGAGAAAAGGGGGCTCGTGAGTCGTGATAAACCTTGAAGTTGCGAGATCGGCAAACGGACAGGCACAAGTTCAGATTGGGGCGTGCGGCAAGGTTTGTCAATCGAAATGAGGAAACCCGACTGCTCGATAAACGAGTGTCGTATTTTGGTGTCTTGGAGAAAGTTGCTTTTCGCTGCGCGAAAAGTTTTTGTCTTTCCTGACTTTTCGGGGAGCGAAAAGCAACTTTCCAAATGACAGAACGACTCGTAAATTGCCTGTGATACCCAGTCGCGAGGTCCCATGAACAATGACGAATTCGGTCGATCAACTTTCTCCGCCGAGTGGCTTCCTCGGCCAAGTCGGACGCCTGTTCGCCTCGCGTTGGTTCGCGTTGGTGGCGGTCGTGATTGCTCTGTTGCTCACGCATCGGGCGATCCACAACGGACTCAATCTGGATGACTATTTTCATCGTGCGGTGTTGCACGGCTCGGACCGATTCGGCAAGGATATGCCAGGGCCGCAAGGAATGTTCCGGTTCTTGCCAGGTAACCCGGACGTGAACCGCGAATTGATGGACACTGGTTTTCTGCCCTGGTGGAGTGATCCGAACATCAAGGCCGAGTTCTTCCAACTGATCCCGACGCAAACGCACATTCTTGACTACTGGCTCTGGCCCGACCAACCCGAGCTGATGCACGTCCACAGTCTGGCGTGGTTTGCTCTGTTAGTTTTCGTTGTCGCGATGTTCTACCGGCGCTTTCTTGGACCGACGTGGATGGCTGGCTTGGCGGCGTTACTGTTCGCCGTTGAAGATGCCCATGGAATTCCCGTCGCCTGGATTTGCAATCGCAATGTGTTGATCGCAGCCAGTTTTGGCGTCGGAAGTGTAATGGCGCACGACGTCTGGCGGCGAGAAGGAAAACGGTGGGCGTTTTGGCTCGCCCAAGCGTTGTGGGCATTGAGTTTGTTATCGAAAGAGGCAGGCATCGCGACGTGCGGGTATTTGTTCGCCTACGCGTTGTGGCTCGATGACTCGAAACTCTGGCAACGTTTTCTGACTCTTGTCCCTTACGGCATAGTGTTGGTCGTTTGGCGGGTGGTTCGCGACTCGCTCGGGTTTGGCGTTGCGAATCTTGGATTCTATGTCGATCCCGTCTCCGAGCCAGGTCGGTTTGTGACGGAACTCGTGGCCCGATACCCGGTCTTCTTGTTTGGCCAATGGGTCGGTTTTTCCGACGTTGCCATCGTGTTTCCCGACTTGTTGGGTTCGTCATTGTGGTGGCTTTCGGTCGCGGTCGTTGGTTTGCTGGGTCTGCTTTTTTGGCCGGTCTTGCGGAGGGACCGCACCGCGAGGTTCTTTGCCACGGGGATGCTGTTGGCGGTGATTCCCATCTGTGCGACGATCCCGAATGATCGGCTGTTGATGTTCGTCGGCATCGGAGCCTTTGGCCTGTTGGTTCGCTTCTGGCATGCAACCTTTGCCGCCGATGGGCTCCGGCCCAAGTTGGCACCGTGGCGAATGATTGCGGTGACCGTGGCGGTGCTCCTTGGGCTCACTCATCTGGTGGCCTCGCCGCTTCTCCTGCCAGCACGTGTCAAGGCGATGACGCTCGTACAGTCCCTCTATATTACCGAGCCATTCGAGGAAACGATCAAGACACAAGATCTTGTTGTGGTCAACTCACCAGTTCCGATGTGTGCGAGTTACTGCATGCTCCAACACGACCTCAAAGGGCTGCCGTCGCCGCGGGCTGTCCGGACTCTCGCGCCGGGAATGAATCCCGTCGTCGTCCGTCGGACGGATCTGCACACAATCGAAGTCGAACCCGAAGGTGGCTACCTCGTTCTGCTCGATCGGCTTTTCCGAAACAAAGGGAATCCGTTGAAGTTTGGTCAGAAAATCCAGGTGGCTCGAATGACGGCGACCGTCCTGAGCGTCGAGGACGGGCGTCCGAAGAATGTCGCCTTTCGGTTTGAAACTCCGCTGGAGGATGAGTCGCTCCGGTGGCTTGTGTTTCGAGATGGAAGATATGTTCCGTGGACGCCACCGAAGGTGGGCGAAGAAGTCACGGTTAGATCGGAGTGGAACCCCGCGCTGGATTGGTAGGGCCCGAGATATCAATCCATTCTGATGCAGGATATGGTTGTGGGGCATGAAGACGACTAAGGGTGACTTCTTTCTCCAGCAAATTCTGAGAAAATCATGAAAATCCATCCTTTTTTTCTTGCACGAACACTCTCGTGAAGATATTTTATACATCAATTACCACATAACATGGTTTGCCACTATACAGTCTCCGTCGCATTTTGATTATGCTCCGAGAACTCAGTCCTTCTGTGTCTGGGTGCTCATCGGTGCGCGGCCGAAGACCACCATCATTCTCTCCGCAAACCATTTGGTTTTTATTTTGAATATACCAATATAACCTCTCCCATCCCGCCAGCATATGGTGGACACACTCAGTCCGTAATTGGGGACTTTCCCTGAGAACAACGACTTGTTCTCGGGGAAGAGAGTGTCCGTTGTGCCTTCTCCCACATTTGATTTGTCCTTTGGTCTTCTAAGGTCCTCAGGAAGGAGGGAGCTATGCGCTCTCACAAAACTAGGTCTGGTTTTACACTCATCGAATTATTAGTGGTGATCGCGATCATTGCGATCCTGATCGGCTTGTTGTTGCCTGCCGTCCAGAAAGTCCGGGAGGCTGCCAACCGAATGAGTTGTCAGAACAATCTAAAACAACTCGGTCTTGCTGCCCACAGTTATGAATCGACCACCGGACACCTACCCCCTGGATACCTCGGCCCTTGGCCCGACGTCAACTGGGGTGAACCTGGCGCCAGCCACGCCATGACGACTGGGGCGAACATGTTTGTTCACATGCTTCCCTACTTGGAGCAAGACAACGTTCATAGCTTGTTCCATCCTGACGTCGTCACGCTCTCGACCCAGGGGACTTCACGACCTGGATTTTGGCAAGATGCGAATACGCGACGAGCCGTCAGCACGCGATTGGTAGTCTTTCAATGCCCTTCGGACGAAGAAACTTTAGGTTCGTCTGGAACTCCTGCCTATTATGCAGGCCACCCGGATGGGGACTTGCTTTACATGTGGTACTGGCCCGATGTCATTCACCCTTATGAACGAACCAACTACGCTGGCGTTTGGGGGTCGAACGGTCACAAGGCAACCACCAGCTCAAGCCGTTACACCCTTCCGGATGGTTCTGGCGTGAACATGCGAAGGTTTGCCGGCATCTTCCAAAATCGAAGAAAGATCAAGCTCACCGACATCGATGACGGAACAAGCAATACTTTGATGTTTGGCGAAGGGATCGGTGGGGTCGACGGAAGTGGCCAGCGGACTTTCGTCTGGCGATGGGTCAACGTGCACCCAATACCTACACGTCACGGGATTGAAAGCAATCCTCTCAAAGGGAATAGCTGGGCTCAGTTCGGTGGCTTGCACACCGGCGGCCTGACCCAATTCTGCATGGGTGATGGATCTGTGCGGGGTGTTCGCCCTGGAGGTACCGACATGCAGCCACGCAATGGTCCTGTGACGGCTGACTGGCTGACCTACCAGGCCATGGCTGGAATGCGGGACGGAGAAACTTACGATCCCTCTGCGCTCTAAACTAAGTTCATACAGAAACCGCAAGTTTGTGGGAGCGAACCAGAGCCATGGAACCAGACCAAAGGATCTCGTTCTATGGCTCCGCCGTGGAACGCACCACGGCGAGGCTCGACCTCCCGCATGTTTCGGTTCCCAATCGAACTGAGTTTAATTTGCTCCTATCGGTCAATTCTGGAGACTTTCACGAAAATGACGATACGAAGAATTGTAATGGGCATGCTGCTGCCACTGTTTCTGGGCTTCTGTGTAGGGTGTGGTGATTCTCGGGAAGCAAAGATTCCTACAACTGACCCAGGGGACCCGGGAGAGCCAGTCATGCATGGTGGCGGCAGTGGTGGGAAACCGGGGACCAAACCTGGGGGCGGCAGGAAAGGAAACCAGCAAACTCCGCCTCCGAGTGCCGCAGAGTAACCCATAATTACCTTTTCGACCTGAACCGGCACTCCGATTCTTTGGAAGTAAGAACGACGGATTCTCAATCCGTCGTTCTTTTCATTTCGGTGTAGGTCTCTGCTCGCTTTCTTGGCTTGGTGAGTGATCCGGAAATCGACTTTGGGTCCTCGAGAGGACCTCAACAACCAATTCTCAACGAAACGTATTCCTGCTGGACACCACCCTCCGGACATCGGGACGGGTATTGCCTCATCCGTTTCTTGGGACC
>CAYYUU010000121.1:0-11679 GCA_964474955.1 uncultured Alcaligenaceae bacterium
GCTCTACATCCCGTCTTTGTGCCTACTCGAAGACCTCTAGCCGATGGACGAACGCAAGAGTTTCTCCGACGTCCGAATGGCCTGGAACCAACTGGGCATCGGTTTGCAAGTTGAGGTTTCGGGAAAGGAACAAGCTCCGCAGGGCGAGGCGAATCGCGTCAAAGGTTCGGACGGCGTGACGCTCTGGCTCGACACCCGCGACTCTCGCACGAGCCACCGCGGCAGCCGCTATTGTCACCAATTTCATTTCTTGCCGACGGGTGGTGGGGAAAACCAAGACGAACCCCACTTCGCCCAATCGAAGATCCATCGCGCATTACACGACGCACCAATAGCATCTGCGGACGCCGTGGCGTTTCGATGTTCGCGGCAGTCGGATGGGTATTTTCTCGAAGCGTTCTTACCAGCCTCGGTGCTCAACGGCTTTGATCCGGAGCAAAACCCGAGGCTTGGTTTCTTCTACGTCGTACGCGATTTGGAATTGGGAGAGCAGTTACTCAGTCACGGCCCGGAGTTCCCGTTTTGGGAAAACCCGAGTTTATGGAGCGTGCTCGAATTGGTCCAGTAGCCCAGAGTGGCGATCTATGGACGTGCGACGCGAATCAGCACTCGACTGACCCGTCGTTTGTGTCGAAGGTGGTACTGAGAGACTAATCTTCCGTCGCCTTTTCGGCTTGGCGGAGCGGACCACGATAGGTGATGCGGCCTTTGCTGAGGTCGTAAGGAGAGAGGGCAACCGTGACGGTGTCACCAGGCAGGATACGGATGAAGTGTTTTCGCATCTTACCGGCAATATGGGCTACGATCTCGTGTCCTGTGTCATCCAGTTTGACCTTAAACTGCGTGTTGGCAAGGGCGGCCGTGACCTTACCTTGGACCAAATAAGCATCTTCTTTAGCCATGAAGGCACCTCGATTCGGAAATAACCAACCCGTTTACAGGGAAAAAAACAAGTGCTGCGCGGGTCGGAGGAATCGCAGCACATTGTGATTCATTATGTATTATACACACAAGCGTTCAACCTTGCGAGCCGAAGCTTTTGGGTTTCTGAGGTTTCGCGTCCGTTTTGAGCAGGCAGAGCCTCGCGCGGAAATGCCAAGGAGGACAAGAGATGAGCCACAGAGATCGCCGAGTTCAAAGAGAAAATAAAGTGTTGTTCCTCTTTGAACTCGGCGATCTCTGTGGCTCATCTCTTGTCTTCCTGTTCCCTGTTCCTTATTTTTGAAACGTCTTGTGGCATTCGACGCACGACCGGCTCAGCTTGTCGGCTGCTCTCTTGATGGCGTCGGAATTTTTTTCCTTCGCTGCCTTGGCCAACTCCAAGGCGCTGCCAATCATGTCCGAGGAGGTCTTGTGCCAAATCTTGGGATCGCGTTTGCCGCGTTTTCGTACGGGAGCCATCTCTTTAATTAAGCTGCCCGAGACGGCGGTTTTGTGAGCGACCAGTTGGAGTTCCTTGGACATCTCGTCGAGTTGTTTCGCTCGCAACGGACGTCGCATGGTCGCGAGCCGCGCGAAGAGGTTTTCGACGTAGCCTTCGTCTTTCTCAAGTCGACGAGTGTAGATCAATTTTGGATGGAGCCCTTCGCCGCCGCGTGAAGGCCGCATGTAAGGGACCATCAAGTCATAGTCGTCGTTGATGTAGGAGCGTAAACTCGTCTCCTCGACCTTCACGTCTTCACCGGTTCCCGCCGCGATGGCCTTCACGAGGGCCTGCGCTTCGTCAACTTTCGCACTTCGTCCGAGAAGTTCCGTAAGACGGAGGGCAGCGTTGCGAATTTGTTTCGTGTTTTCGATTTTATCTTTCGTGCTGAGGGTGTAGGCCGCGATCATGACGGCGGCGACTTGGCCGTTGATGAGTTCTTGATCTTTCTTCGTGGTGATGGCCTTTTCGACGGTCTTGAGATCGCGCCGGACGAGAGTTTGGAACGTCTTCTTGTCGAGAATCGGACGCCAGGAACTTTTCATTTTCTGCGCCGAGTCTCCGCCTGCCAGAGCCAAGATGGGAACGACGGCAATGATAACGAAAACACCTTTGGCGATCTTCATGCGAATTCCTCCAGGTGAGTGTGGTTGGACCAAAATGAAGAAGCCGGAACTCCTTCGCTATTCCTAACCGCTGGGTTTCGAAAAGGAAAGCAGAAACGCCCGACCCCTGCGAAATGCGCCCAAACCATTGCGACCTCGAAAAGAACCTTGTACAAACAAGGAGATGATGGATCTTTCGCATCCATGAAACGCAAGCGAAGGTCGGCTTTTGCTGCTGAGCACCGCAAAGCCTCCCGGAGCGAAAAAGACACGGCACTTCTACTTCAGATACTGCGAACGGAAATGGATATGAAATTCTTGCGCCTCTCCTTGCTCGGATTATTTCTAGCTTCGTTGACCGTCCTGCCTGGATGTTGGAAAAAGTCCAACAAGATCAAGATTGGGTTCGTGGCGAATAACACGGCCCTCTTTTGGGAATATGCCGAAGCCGGTGCAAAGGCCGCCGCCGAGAAATACGACGTCGAACTTTACTTTCGCTCTCCCACCCACCCCGACCCTGGCAAACAGAAGGAAGTCATCGACGACTTGATCACGAAAGGCTGCAAGGGAATCGCCGTGAGTGTGATCGATCCGGAAAACCAGGCCGACTATCTCGAAGAGAAAGCCAGCAAAGTCCATCTGGTCACTGTCGACAACGATGCCTCGGAAAGCGGACGGGTTTGTTACATCGGGACAGACAATTACACAGCCGGACGCGCCGTCGGGAAACTGGTGAAAGAGGCTATGCCCAACAGCGGAAGGGTTGCTCTCTTCGTCGGGCAGATCGAACCCATCAACGCTCAACAACGACGTGATGGGGTTCTCGATGAACTCTCAGCCGAGAAAAAAACGTTCGCCAAGATTAAGGACGGGGACACCCAAATCGGACAATACACGATCTATGGGCAAGCAAGTACTGGGGGGCCGTACACAGACAAAGTCGATACGAAAATCGCTTTGAACAACGCCACCGACGTTCTCAACAAAAACGGCGGAAAGCTCAGCCGATTTTGTATGGTTGGTTTGTGGGCGTATAATCCTCCCGCCATTCTCAATGCGGTGAAACGGAACGACCAAGCCAGGGGAAAAGTCAAGATCGTTGGGTTCGACGAAGACGATGATACCATTCGAGGAATCATCGACGGACATATTCACGGAACAGTGATGCAACAGCCATATAAATTCGGCTACGAATCGGTCCGCGTCCTCGCCGCGTTGGCTCGCGGAGAAGACCCTGGAATTCCCGAGGACAAACAGATGATCATTCCGTTCCATGTTCTGAAGAAAGATGTCGCCTACGAAGTCAAGAAGGGCGACAGCATCGACGGGGCATGGCCTAACAAAATGGAAGGGGTCACAGCGGCAAGCAAACTGGAAGAACTCCAGAAACTGCGTGCCCGGGACTAAAGTGCTGACTTCGTCCTACTTCGATCGCGCCGTCTATCACGGCGGCGCATCGTTTTCTCCCTCCTCTCGATCTCACTTCTCTGCACTGTCTTCGAAAAAACAAACAGGTGTATTTCCGCCCGCGATGCCGATTTGGTATCTTGCGGGAAACGTCCGCGTTTGCGATCTCAATGTTGGCCACACATTGACGAGTACCAACTTTTCCTTCTTCGAGAATTCTCCCCATGACGCCTCCAACGGAAGACCTTCTGAGTATCCTGGACGAACTGGACGAATCGATCGCGTTTTGTACTTCGGGAACGTTCCGGCCCGTCTTGCCCGGACTCGAAGTCGAAGGCATTGGCGAGATTGGCGTTCCCATCAGCGAAACGGTCGCCAAGGCCCTCATCGAACAAGCCGATCAAGCTCCGTACGGTCGCGGCGAGGAGACGATTGTCGACACCGACGTCCGCCGCGTGTGGCAGATTGAGCCGGAAAAACTCGCCCTTCGCAATCCCGAATGGGATGACTTAATCGAAGCGCTCGTTCACAAAGTCCAAAAGACTTTTGCCATCACACGCGACGTTAAGAGCGACCTTTACAAGATGTTGATTTACGAAAAGGGAAGTTTCTTTGCTCCGCACCGTGACACCGAAAAAATCGAAGGCATGTTCGCCACGTTGGTCGTCTGTCTGCCGTCGTATCACAAAGGCGGGAAGTTGTTGGTGACCCACGACGGTAAGACGGAAGAGATCGATTTCGGAGGCGATGAGTCGAAATACCGAATTCAATATGTCGCGTTTTACGCGGACTGCGAACACGAAATCAAACCGGTGACCGAAGGCTATCGCGTTTGCCTGGTCTATAATCTGGCCTTAACAAAAGGCCAACAACCGTCGGCTCCTCAACCGACCGCTCGCATCGATGCCGTGGCCGAGTTGTTGCCGCAATTCTTTGCCGATCCCGAACGCGCGAAAATTGCCATTGTGCTCAAGCACGAATACACCGAAGCGGCGTTGTCGTTCGATGCTCTGAAGGGAGCGGACCGGGCTTGCGTCCAAGTTCTGCAGGGAGCCGCCGAACGCCTGGGCTACCACAACTACCTCGCGTTGTTGGAATTCCACCAGAGCGGAACTCCCGCCTATGGCACCTTTCCGTATCGCGACTGGGGCGCCAATTACACCAACGCGGATGGCGAGGACGCCGAATGGGAAGACGTCTTCGATGAGAGTTTGATACTCAAGGATTGGGTCGGCAAGGATGGCAACTCTCCAGGTTTGGGCCAAATGGAGCTTGTTCCCGAAGAAGTCATCGCGGACGTGCCGTTCGAAGAATTTCCCTTCAAAACGGAGATTAGCGAGGCTAGCGGGAACGCGGGCGTCTCGATGGACAGGTGGTATCACCAGGCCGTGATGGTCTTGTGGCCGGCAGAACGCACGGCCAACATCGTGGCCAACGAAGGTCCGCGCGTCGCCGTCCCGATTCTCGCCGACATGATCGCAAAGTCCAAGAATCCGGAAACCGACAAGGAATGTTTGACACTCGCGGGGCTCATTCTTGATAACTGGAAAAGCCGTTCTTCGAGTCCGTACTGGTATGGTTCTAGAGGAGCGGGTAGCGAAGGCTCGACCGGGGCGAAGATGATCAAGGCCCTGACCCAACTGGCTGATCTTGAGCTGGCCCGACGGTTTTGCGTTGAAATCCTTCCGAACAATTGTGTACAGGACCAAGCCCAACCACTCCTCGGGCTCGCCAACAAACTCGGTTGGGAGGCCATGGCGAAACCTTTGGCCCAATTCTTCCAGCAACGCAGACCCGATGAATACAGTGAATCAATGCACGCAACGCTGTCGATTTTCGAAGAGCTTTGCTGTGGCACCGGGAAAATGACGGCCGACCGAAAGGCTGCCTGTCGATTCATGGCGAGTCCGTTGACCGCACGCTTGATCGCGTGGGACCAAAAGTACAAAAGCGCCGACCAATGGAGATTGCAGCAGGCCGACCGGAAGGGAGTGTTGGTGTCGATGGTTCGTGCGTTCTCGGCCATCGACACGGGAGACGCCATCTTCGGATATTTGGACAACGCCTTCGCCCTTCCAAAGCTGTATGACTTGCACAAGGTCCTTATTCCCGCCACACGGAACCTTCGCGAACTCGCCGCCAGCAAGGAACCGGTTGATTCCGAGGTGTTCGCGAAACTTTGCGAACACTGCATCGCCGAGCTGGAAAAGCTGACGGCCAAGGCTCCCGTCGAACCGTCGGACTGGGCACAAAAAGGTGCTACCCTCTCTTCGTCTCAGTTTGATTTCTCCGCAGTCCAGGCGTTCCTGCGGGATCCCAAACAGCAAGTCCACCGTTACCAAAAGAACCTACAGGCCCGCCGAATCCTGGAAGAGCAGTTGCGAAAGTATGACGTTGATTGCCGGACAGACAAAAACGACAAGCCCCAGGCACTGGTCATCACCAAAAACAAGGCGACTTACCAGCGGCTCAAGGCCGAGTACGAAGCAAACTTGAAACTGCTCGAAGAAATGCGATCGTTCGTTCCCAAGACCGAATCGGCTTCGAAAAAGAAAACGGCAGTCAAGAAAACGACGAAGAGCCGAAAGAAGAATAATTGATGGCGGCTCGGTTAATGGACTTTACCACGGGAGCGCTCATGTCACGAGAAGACGGATTCGGACGAGAACCCCGGCGTCGATACGATCGCGACTACGACTATGTCGATGACTACGATGACTACGACCGGTATGATCGACGGAGGGGACGTCGCAAGAGCGAACGAGAACGTGACGAGGATCAGTTGAAAGTGGTCAGCGTCCTGCACTACGTGTTTGGCGGCATCACGTGTTTCTTCGGTTTGATACCGATAATCCATGTGATCATAGGATTTGTGATGATCAACGCCGCTGGTGGCGGACCAAACGCCCCACCTCCGGAATTCCAGTGGATGGGCTATCTCTTCGTCTTCCTTGGGAGCTGCGTCATCCTCTATTCGGAAATCCTGGGTGCTCTGGCGATCATCAGCGCCGGGAAAATTCGTGCTCGCAAAAGCCACATGTTTTCTCTCGTCGTTGCGGGAATAGCTTGCCTACAATTTCCGCTCGGGACCGGACTCGGGGTCTTTACCTTCGTGGTGTTGACGAGGGACAGCGTGCGTCAAATGTACGAGGATGCCGAAGGACCGGCGAGAGGTGAACCAAGTTGGACAGATTGACGCCTACACGAGGTGGACGGCAATGATCGTCGTGTTGTCGCTGCCTTCGTTTTCGTGAACCAGGGCCAGGAGTGATTCGCAAGCGGCCTGCGGATCGGAAGCCGCGACGATTGTGTCGCGAATGGCAGACTTGTCGACCACCTTCGGGAGTCCGTCCGAACAAAAAACGATCCAGTCGCCCTTTCGGACTCGGAGCTTGTGGACGTCGGCGCGAATCCCTGGCGTCTTGCCTCCGACCGCATTCGTCAGGACGTTGCCCAAGGGCGTGGACCGCTCTTCGGCGTCGTCGACTTCTTTGCCTTCGTATTCGGCCAACTCGGCGGCAAGTGTGTGATCTTTGGTAACGCGGACCAATTCGTTTTCTCGAAGGACGTAGCAACGCGAGTCTCCCGCGTGTCCGACGAATAAGCAATCCTCGAGCAACAACCCCATCGTCAAGGTCGTACTCATGCCTGCGAATTCGGGCCTTCGTCTTCCTTCTTCGAGCACTCGCGTGTCGGCCTGCGCGAGGGCTTGTTGGAATTCGGCGAACACCTCGGCGGCTTCGCCGGTGTGCAGGTCGAATAACCATCAGAACATTTCCAGTAAAATGTCTTCGACTCCCAGAACCGCCGTTTGGCTCGCCACTTGCCCGCCCGCTCGCCCGCCGACGCCATCCGCCACGACGAAAAGGTGACCAACGTTGTGAGCAATTTGGTCGTTTGGCTGGGCAAAACTCGATTGCGAAATGTGCATGGTTTTTCTCAATTCGGCGATCGCGAATTGGTCTTCGTTCGTCTTGCGCTGGCAGATGTTTGTCAAGCCGTAGCTCTGGACTTGCCAAGGAGCTTGGACTCGTGGAAATTGACCAGTATCGGCGTCGTCAGGGTCTATGAACGTCTGTTTCGTGGTAATGTCCAGATTCACGGTTTGGTCCTCGGAGAAGATTGGGGCAACGGCCAGCGCAGCAAAGCAATCGGTCCAATGTTGGTGTAGCCATTCAGGTGGAAAATGCAATTGGCGTTCCAAACGAGTCGAGATCTCGACAAACCGTGCGGAGCAGGGGGTTGGAAACGGGAAATCACTGAGAGTGAATATTGCGTTCGAGTGAGTGAAATTGACGGCGGGAACAACAACTCAAAGTCAACAAACAGAAAACAACTCGGCGACGTCGCGCCGCACTCCAAAACACACCCACCCGAAGCGCGAGCGAGGAAACAAAGACAGGCGTCTTTTCGCGGAGCGAAAGGCGACACTACTAAACAAAGACAAAAACAACGGCACACGGAAGTGTGCCGACTACTTTCTCCAACAGGAACAGAGACAATTCCAATGAACACATTCCGAAAGCCTCACGCTATGTGCATCGTGATTGCGATATTTCTATTTCAAGGAACTTCCCAATGTTCCGGGCAGCAGACCAACAAACGCTTATCCTTCACGAAAGACCAGGCGTCCAAATTGGCCGCCATCGCGCTCATAGGGATTCAAAAGGAGTTCCCCAACAAACCTGGGCATGTCTTCAACAAGAAGGAAGACGCGAAAATTCCGCGTGAGTTCCATCCCGCTTTCTACGGGTGTTATGATTGGCATTCGGCAGTCCATAGTCATTGGATGTTGATTCGGTTACTCAAGACCTTTCCAGAACTCGATAACGCAGAGAAAATTCGAGCCGTGTTGCGGCGTCATCTGGCCAAGAAAAACCTCAAGACGGAGGCCGACTATTTCCGACGCCCCAATACGAAATCATTCGAAAGAACATATGGTTGGGCTTGGCTACTGAAACTCGTCGAAGAACTACACTCGTGGAAGGATAAGGATGGGAACCGTTGGCGGAAAAACATCAAACCGCTCGAAAAAGTAATCGTCGATGGTTACCTCCAATTTCTTCCCAAACAGACATATCCCATCCGCACCGGAGTTCACCCCAACACGGCCTTCGGTTTGGCGTTTGCCCTCGATTACGCGCGGGCCGTCGAGCACAAGAAACTCATCAAGCTCATCGAAGAACGTAGTCGAACATATTACGGAAAGGACGAGAACATACCGGCATCGTGGGAACCGGGCGGAAACGACTTTTTTTCTCCCAGCTTGATCGAAGCCGATCTGATGTGGCGGGTACTCTCGAAAAAAGAATACTCCAAATGGTTGGGCAAATTCTTGCCCGGCCTGGCCAAAGGAAAGCCAAAGACGTTGTTCGAACCAGCGACAGTCAGCGACCGCAGAGATCCACTAATTGTCCACCTGGACGGGTTGAATTTGAGCCGAGCCTGGTGCATGCGAAACATCGCCGCCGCTCTGGGGAAAAACCATCCGGCGTATCCTGTGCTCATTCGGTCCGCAACCCGGCACGGAACGACAGCTCTGAAACACGTTGCAAGCGGCGAGTATGCGGGGGAGCATTGGCTGGCGTCTTTCGCGGTGTATATGTTGTCGACACCAAACGAGTGATTGTTCTAAGCACAAATCCGAGGAGAGATGGTCCCTCGACCCGGTTTTTTCTGTCTCTCCTGTACCGTCTTGCCCCCATTGCAGAACACAAGGCCGTCCACAGCCAAGGCAGATTCAATATCTCCGGCCCTGTTTCGCTGATTTTTCATTCAGATAGAGCTACTGCATGCTCCCAAGAATGGGTACAATTATGCACACTTTTCCGTACAACGATTTGAGGAGATGCACGTGCCTGATTCTGTGACCGGACAAATTCAGCGGTTGAAGGAAGGTGATCGCGGTGTGGTCGAGGAACTATGGAAAGGGTATTTCCCGAGAATCGTTGGGCTGGCCAAGAAGATCTTGGGCCCCAGGCCACACCCTTGCTCGACCGAGGAAGACGTCGCCCTCAGCGCCTTCAAGAGCCTGATCTTCGCCGCCGAGGAGAACCGCTTTCCACAACTCGAAGATCGCGACGACCTGTGGGAGTTGTTGGTCATGATCACCCGCAGAAAAGTCGCCGACAAACGGCATTATGACCGGGCCAAAAAGCGTGACTTTCGCCGAGAGGTCAACGCGGACGATACGGACGGCAAACCCATTGTGCTCCAGACTCCCGGTGGAGAAATCGACCCCGCCATCGAGGCCGAAATGGCCGACGAACTTCACGAGTTCTTGAAGCTGCTCCCTAAGGAACACCACAAGACGGTCGTCCTCCTCAAACTCCAAGGATACAAAAACAAAGAAATTGCCAAAGAGATTGGCCGCTCCGTTTCCAGCGTCGAGCGCTATCTGGAACTCATTCGAGAACGTTGGCAACTTCGGTACGAAGACCCCGATCTGACAAAGTAATTCTCCGAATCTCGAAAAAAATTCAGAACAGGCGAGGGAAAAGTTCCAATTCTGTGGAGTTGCTTAGAGAAGCAACTGCCGACGCTCCTTGTCCGGATTTAGATTTCTGCGAGACAGAGATTTACGGCTCCGAACTGGAGGGAGAAAAAGCCTATGTCCCGACCACTCAATTTGTCATTCGAAGCCAAAGAACGCATCGACGAAGTCTGCGATGCGTTCGAAGACGATATCTTGGCCGGTAAAGCCCCGAAAATCCGGGACTACCTGAGCGAGTTCGAAGGTCCGGTGTTGGTTGGACTGGTGCGGGCTTTGGTGGCGTTGGAACTGGAATACACAAGAGCCCAAGGCAAGAAGCCAACGGTTGAGGACTATGGCGAATTGTTGCCCGATGCGGCGCACGTCTTGGCCGACCTATTTTCGAAGACGCAACGGCTCAACGCAGCCGTTGCGGTCGACACGCCGGAGCAAGAACTTCCCAACGGTGACCAACGTCCTGAACCAAGCCAAGGCAACGACGCAGCGTCCAACCAGGAGGATCAGTTCCCCAACATCCCAGGTTACACGATTCTGAAAGAACTTGGACGGGGAGGAATGGGTGTCGTCTATCTGGCCCGCGATGCCAATTTCGGTCGGTTGGTGGCTCTGAAAACATGCTTGCATGCGGATTTAACGCCCGAAGAACTCGAACGCTTCAAACAGGAAAAACACACCTTGGGGAAACTCAACCATCCCCGCATCGTCCCGGTGCACGACGCCGGTGAGGTCGACGGTGTTCCTTTTTTCACGATGGAATTCGCCAACGGTGGGACGCTACGAGACTACGTGAAGAGGGCCGAGACTCTGCCGCCAAGGCAAGCCGCCGAGATCGTCATAGTTCTCGCAGAAGCCGTTCATCACGCCCACCAAAGTGACGTCGTGCATCGAGACTTGAAGCCGTCGAATGTTTTGGTGTGGTTTCCAAAGCAGGCTCCCAAAGTGCCTGACACGACTGAGCCCGCTTGGAAAATTTTGTTCTCCGACGAAGCCGTCTTGAAGATCAGTGATTTTGGACTGGCCAAGAGGAGTGGGTCTCGCGGAGCCAGCCACGAAGAGACAGTTCCCCAGGCCGAGAAAACTCCGCGAATAGCTCCGCGCGAAGATGATGTCCGGCCCGAAGGCAGGGAAGGCGACGGACCAACACAAAGCTTTCATCCGCCGTTGGTCACGCGAGACGGGTTGGTCATGGGCACGCCCGCTTATATGTCCCCAGAGCAAGCCCAAGGAGGAAAGGGGAGGATCGATCACCGGGCCGATGTCTACGCCTTGGGAGGGATTCTTTACCGCCTGTTGGGAGGGCGCCCGCCCGTCGAAGCGAATCGTCCAACGGAAGGAATCAAAAGCGTCCTGACCCAACCTCCACCACCATTAAGCAAACGAATCCCGCAAGACTTGAGGCTCATTTGTGAACGCTGTTTGGAGAAGAATCCCGAAGACCGCTACCAAAGTGCGGAAGAGGTAGCCAACAGACTTTCCGGGTATCTTCGCGGCATCCCGGATCCGACACGCCCGTGGCCAGTGCATTGGATGAAATTCTTGGGACGGAATGTATTCTATTTCTCGCCCGTGCTCGTAGGGCTTCTTGTGACAGGCGTGTTCGCGTTGATGTCTCTTTACGGCCCGAAGCCGCCAGTCGAAAACGGAATTCCGTCAGGTCCACAGAAACAAATTGTCAGCCCCGAAGAGAGAAAGAGAAGGGCTCGCGAAAAAATCAAACAGTTGGTGGAAAGCGGGAAACGCTATGTCGTCCA
>CAYYUU010000122.1:0-11658 GCA_964474955.1 uncultured Alcaligenaceae bacterium
ACTCCTTCCATTGTGTCCGACGTATAGATGAGGCTTGGTCGCGCGGGATCGTGCCCACCCCTCAACCGAAACTCAAGTAACTGTTGCTTCCGCCGATCTTGTTCTTCGGCGTGGGCGTCGTGAATGGATCGCGACCTGGGCAAACGCAGCCACTCCCCCAGTTGCTCCAGGCTGGGGCGGATGCTTGCCGTCTCTTGGTCTTTCGACTTCGCGGCTTGGTCGACGTTCCGCATAAGCGCCGGGATTGGCGGTTTCGAGTTGTTCTGTTTGGTCGGCGCGACTCGGGCTTCTCGCGGCCCCTCGGCGGGAGGCAAATCGTGGTTCGGAACGCAACGAGGACACCAGATGGTCAAGCTGGCCGAGAGCAACAGCACGGCCGCCAGCACAAGTGGTCCGCCGATGTTGCGGACCCGGCGCAAGAGGAGAGATCGATTCCGGGGCGGCTTTCGTCGGCCGCTCGGTTCTTGGCCTCGGAAATCGTTGGTCCATTGTGTTTCCGAACGTTGTTGGGCCGGTGGATGCGTTTCGTCTGCCAACCTCGCAACCAGGACGTCGCGATATTCTCCCGTCGGCATGGCCTCGGAGGCACTGGCCTGGTGGAGTTGCTGAACAGCGCTCGCGAGGACTTCTCGGGCAGTCTGGCTTTCGCCGAGCAAGTCTTCGAATTGGCGAGTTTCTTCCTCATCGAGGAGGTCGGCGGCGTACAAGAAAGCCTGGACTTGAAGGTCGTCGGGATTCATACGTTGGTCAGGGTGCTTTCTTCCTGCGAGTTCCGAGCAAAGAAACGGTTCAGGATAGTGCGCGGCGCCACCGGCCCGCGAGACTGGTTTCATCGAGTCCAACCTCGGGGACAACGTGGCTTTTCGTTGTTCGGGCCTGGGCTCATTCGGTTGAGACATATTCTGCTCCCCAGAGGCGGCGCAATCGTTTTAACCCTTCGTGCATACGGGCGAGGGCCGTGTTGACCGGGCAGTTGAGCGTTTCGGCGATTTCACGGAAGCGTTTTCCTTCGAAAATTCGTTGGCTGATTACATCACGCTGGGCAGGCGAAAGGCGGTCGAGGAGAATTTTGGCTTTCTCCAGGTCGTCCTGATCCTGGACTTGTTGGCTCGGGCAAGGGCTCGCATCCACGAGGGTCTCGGCGAGCAGGGTCGCTCCATCTCGGCAGTATTGTGCTGTGCCTTGGGACTTCTGCTTCCGCTTAATCAGCATGGCCTGGTGGTAGGCGACGGTAAACAACCATCCACGGAAGTGATCGATGTCAACCTTGTCCAAATTTTGCAGAGCCCGATACCACGTTTCCTGTAACGCATCCTCGGCTTGATGGTAGTTCTTCAACATCCCAACGAGGAACGGAAACAGGGTTGGTTCGTACCGATCCAACAGGGCTGCCAGGGCGTTTTCGTCTCCGTCCTGGTTGTACCAACCGACAAGAGTCGAGTCCGTGGCATCCTCGTACAGCCGCTCGCCTGGTAGGGAAAGAGGAGGGGAAGGGAGTGTCGGCGTTTGCGTAGACGCGGACGAGGCAGCATCCCTAGTCACGTTCCGGGAACATGAAGGCGCTGCATCTGGGCTCTTTCCCGGTGTTTCCGACATACCAAATCCTTACGACAATTCCAATTCGATCTCTCTATCGTAGTCCCTCGCGGAGATTAGAACAAGGAGGAAAGAACCGGGTTCCAAAGATATCCAAGCGGCACGTGTCAATGAATTCATTCCTTCAGATCGGGCCTTGGCAATTTGGCCTCCTGGGGCGCCGTACCGGTCAAGACAGGTGAAAAAAATGATTGTCTGGATTGTACGACGGAGTTCGCCAGGACCAATATAAAAACAAGAACAAAAGGCCAAAGCGGCAGGACTCCAAAACATACAAACTCGAAGCGCATGCGAGGGACAAGAGCGAAGCGGGAAATACTGCTTCAGTGTCTCATAATGTTTCGGGTGTTGACTCACACTCCGAAGGACAAACGAGGAAAAACCATCGAATTGCCGTCGAATCGCCGCACTGCTGCTAATCGTATCGAAAAACAACGCTGCTCGGATCAGTAAGCTTCTTCTCATCCATCCCAATCGATGATGTTTCAGAACAAGTCGGATTATCTCACAAGGCCCGATTGATCCACTCCGAAAGTCCTTGGAAATGGGGTAAACGTTAGTGTTCCCCCTACAATTTGAGTGAATTTCGCGGTACAGTTGTTTGTGGTGGATTGCGGCGCCCGCCGCAAAGTTCCAGGGAGAGGTTCTTTCTTGCCGGAGGAGGTTCGCTCCACGTCTTGTCCGCCAAACGGTTCCATTGGCAGAACAACTCTCGTAAAAGGTTTATGGCACCATGGAATACGAAAAATTCGATGAAATCCCCGAAGAAGCAACTTACGTCACGCCCTTCGATGAGTTGATGCAGAGGTTGGAGGCGGAAGAAGCCGAGACTCCTCAGGAACCCAAAGCACTTCCTCAAGCATCACAGACGAATGACAACGCCATGTCACCGGGTCGGTCGCGTTCCGCCCGGACGACCTCGAAAGACAAAACGGGCAAGAAACCTCCGAGTGCCCTGCCTGCCATTTTGATTTGCGTCCTGGGTCTGTTAGTGGGGCTCGGAAGTATCGGCGCAGGCATTTGGACTTTCAGCGCTTCTGAGTTCGAAGCATCTCGACAAGCAAGATACCAACTGGCTTTGGAGGGGAAACTCCAAGAGGCGGACGTGGCTCGAACCGACCTCAAGAATACTCTTGCGAGATATCGAGGCGACCTCACTGACGCCGTCAACGCCCAGAAGCAATACAAGACGCAGCTCGATAAACTCTCCGCCCAACTCAACAACTTGACCAAAGAGAAAACGGCTTTGGCCAAGGCGAATCAAGACCTCCAACAAGAAAAACAGGTGTTGGAGCGCACTACCAAGCAGCAACAAACGGAAATCGCCAAACTCAAGGCGGCGGACAAGACGGACCCGAAGAATCTCACTTCCAAAGAGTTGATCAAACAAAGTCAGGACGCGCTGTCCGCCGGGGACCTGCAAACCGCCTGGAAACTCATCAACTCAAAACCGGGGCGAGGCAAAGTTACCAAAGACTTGCAAGTCGCCCGCGAAGAGGTCCGGTGGAAACTCTATCTTCGGAAACAAACCCTCGCCGAACGACCACTAACGCGGGACGCCAAAGAGGTGAAGCAGGTCTTCCAGACTCTCGCGGAAATCAAAACTCCCACGTCGCTCTACCTCCGGGGCCAAATCGAAGAAGAGTGTGGGAACTTCGACGATGCTCTCCAACTCTACGCCAAGGGAATCACCAAATTCCCGGACGAGTCGAAACAGTTCCGGGCCGGGATCATGCGGGTCAAGGGTCGAGTAACGAGCACTGCGGGGCTGAAACGAAAGAAAGGAGTTGGGTCGGGCAAAGTTCTGCATATTGGATACATTCTCTTCCAAGAGCCCGGCAAGGGCAAAAAGGGCAACCGGAACGAAGGCATCGAGGAAGCTGGTTACCTTTATTGGAATGCCGTGGAGGCGGCTCGCGAGCACAAATACAAGCAAGCCGTGCAACTGCTCACGGCAGCGAAAAAGCTCCACGAAAAACGCCGAAAGCTACTCCCCCACCTTCGCTTGAATCCGACGAGCGACGACCCCGAGCAGATCTTCCAGAGGAGTTGCGACCAACTCCTGGTGTACTGGAAGATGCGAGAGTTCCTCAAGGAGAAAGGGCTCAAAGTTCCGACCACTGTGGCCGGCGAAGTCAAGGGACACGTTGCGTTGCTCAACAAGCTGTCCAAGGACGATCGCGGGAACTTTCTCAAGATCTTCGGGAAGGCGCTGTTGCCGAAAGTGAAAACCCCGACCGAAAAGCAAATCCTCAACAAAGCCAAGGAACTCCGAACGATCGCCTCGAAGGCCGACGACGCCCTCAAGAAAATCCAGGACAGGCTCGCCCTGGCGAATAAAGAAGTGACGAAGGCGAAGGTCGCTGCCGCCAACGCCCTGAAAAACGAAAAGCAGGCGAAGCTCGCCGCCACAAAAGCGAAGAAACAGGAAGTGGAAGTCCGGAAGGATCTTCTCGCGACGACGAAGAAGCTCAACGAGGCCGCAGACACGATTTCGGGAATCGAGAAGGAACTGAAAAAAGCCAAGCTCCTGAAAAAGAAAGGAGCGAAGCTGTTGCCCGTCGTGAAGACACTGCTCAAAGATCGCAGCGAGGTCGCACTCCTGGTCAAGAAGGCAAAGGCGGCCAAGGCCGAACTCGCGAAGGCCAAGAAGCAAGCCGAAGCCGAGGCAAAGCGGGCGAAGCAACAAGCCCGCCTCGCTGCGGAAAACGAGAAACGTGCGCTTGTCGCCAAGAAGGAAGCTGAGGCTGCGGAGAAGGCATTCGAAAAACAGGTCAAAGCCTTGAAGCAAACTCAGAAGCAAGCTCGTGAAGCCAAGCAAACACTGCAAGCGATCGCCAAGAAACTGGGTTGTCCCCCAACTCCCGAAGCGATATTGAAGAAGCTCAAGGTCCCCGAAAAAGCTCGTCCCAAGAGTACTTCGGCGGCTTTATTGTCGTCGGCGCTCGAACAACTCCAACTCGGGAGATTGGAACAGGCACGTGACATCTTCGACATGCAACCGTCCGAGAAGAAACCGAGCCCGGACCTCAAAGCGTGGCGTGCGCGGATTCGTTGGTTGATCTATCAGCAACAACAAGCCAAAAACGACAAGGCTTCGCGATACGACGATCAAGAAGTGCAATCGGTTTTGGCCGCACTGAAGCAAGTCAAGACGCCCAAGGCCCTGCTCTGGCGAGCCCAGATTGCCGAAGAAACCGGGAAGACCGATAGGGCGAAAGAACTCTACGCCGAAGGGATCAAACTCTATCCAAAGGGTTCGTCCGTGTTCCGGATCGCCCTCGAACGAATCCAGTCACGTCCTCCGGAAATGAGTCGTGACTCAGCAAGTTCCATCATGGCTCCGCTCGTCGAGCAAGTCGCCACTTTGCTCGTCACGACGATGCTGCAATGGGATGGTTCGGCGGCGTCAAACGAACAACCGCTCTTCCTCCCAGAAACGAAGGTCAGGAAACAACCCGCGGCAATCACACAATCGGACGAGCAGTGGCAGGAGAATATCCGACGGATCATTCGGGAAGCCAAGAAACAAATGCCCAAGGCGACCGAAGCGGGGGAGTTGTTTTATGATGCGTTGGGACTCGCCCGAACGGGCAAGTACGACGAGGCCATCACGAAACTCCAACAAGCCCGCAAGCTCCACGAGAAGCGACGGAAAATGTTTCCGACGCGAAACCTCAACCCACGGAGCGATCCGCGATCCGAAATTTTTCCTCGCTGTTGTTTGCAAATCGAAGTTTACTGGCGAACGCGACAATTGCTCTCGAAGGCGAACTACGAGTTGCCCGACCTGAAGACTTCGGTCGAGACGCAACTTCAGCCATATCGGAAACTATTGGCGGACCTGAAAGCGGCTCAAAACTTGGTGGCCGCTCTCCGCAAGAAAGGCAAAGGTGGTCCGGTCCACCAGGACGGAAAATCGCTCGCCACTTTGAAGGCCGTGTTGCGTCAATGCAAAGAAAACGAAGAAACGCTCTCACTGATTGCCGAACAGCTACACACTTCGCCGGACCGAAATGCGTTGCTTGGTGCGATCGCACGATTGAACACCTCGACAAATGCGTGTGCGTTATCGTTGCACGACGAAATCATGACAGACCTGTGTCACGCCGGATGGCGATTTCCACACGACGTTTCCGCGGCGGTGGCCGTGCGGATTCTCATTCAAGATTGGCACGCTCGCGGAGAACTTCTCCAGCAACAACGGGCAGCTTGTTGGAATGCCCTCACGCACGACGGAACGGCACTCGACAAAGTTTGTCAAGCAACGTTAGCGACACAAGAAGCAAGAGCGGCTCTGCAAGATGCCTTCAAGGCAAAAGCGGCTGCCGAACGCCAGACCAAGTTAGTCGTCGCGAAATTGGCCAGGACAACCTTGGAATCGAAGATCCAAATCGCCGACCTTCGAAACACCCTCACGGTCGCGAACCAAAAGATGGACCTTGCAATCCAAAAGCAACGCGAAGCTCAAGCCGCACGAACAGAAGCCGAAACGGCGCGCGACGAGGCCGAAGCGGCCCACCAACTCGCCGTGCGTCAAAAAGAGGAGTTGGAACGCAACATCGAAAAGGTCCGCCAAGACCGGGCGAAGTTGCAGGAAACTCTTGTCCGGATCGCCAGCAAGTTGAGAAGTCTTCCCGACCGAGCCAACCTGCTCCGAGCTGCCGACCGATTAGTTCAGAACCCAACGGCGGAAGAGTTGTTGCCAGCCTGGGCCATCGTCCTTCGTGACCCCGACCAAATCGAGCTGGCCGACCGGGGCTTGCAAGCTGCCACGATGGTCCTCGCGAGAGGCAATGATGACGAGACGAACATCAAAGATGTGGCCTGGGCGCAGTACGTCAAAGCACTCGCGTTGCGAAACAAAGGATACTGTCAGGAAGCGCGAGGGACGCTGGAGGGTTTGCTGGAAGGCGGACGAGAAACCCTGCCCGAAGACGTTCACGCCTTGGCCACGAAGTGTTTCCGGCAACTCGATTCGGTCCTCGACTATTACGAACGGCGAGGCGAAGAACTGAAGAGCCGCGGAGCGTTGGAGAAATCTCTGTGGCTTCTGGATCGAGGAATTTCCGAACTCCCCGACGCCGGACGACTCTACGCATTGCGATGTTTGGTACTTCTCGAAGCAGCACGGCGAACCAAAGACGCGGATCCGGAAGCAATCCGCCAACGGGCCCAACAAGATGCCGTTTCGGCGATTGCCAAGGGAGCGAACGACGTTGGAAACTATGCCGCAGGTCGCGTCGCAGAAGACCGCCAACGGTGGAAGCAAGCCCATGCTCACTTCCGCGCGGCGTTGGATGCCCATCCGCAAGAAGATCAGGCCAAACAGACGTTTCGGCTCGCTCTCGCGAGAGTTCTTTTGGTGCGTTCGGACTTGAAGTTGGAATAAGTGTGATATTTTGGAAAGTTGCTTTTCGCGGAGCGAAAAGCAACTTTCTCACACTTTCTCCACGATCACCTCTTCGCCGTTTTTGACCGCTCGAAACACAGTTGCATCCCCGGTCACCATTCCAATCGGATTCGATTCACTGGCCATCCTTGGTGTCTCGTCTGTCGATGCTGGAGTCGGCCCAAACAAGATGCAGAACGCCTTTCCGGGCGGCCAATACGCCAACTCTCCTACGGCCATCTCGGCCCGAGCATCGGCCTCGGCTTCCATCTTCACGGACGTCGAGAAATAGATTTCGTCGCCCCAACAGTTAGCATTTCCACGAAGCGGCAGTGCTTCGAGAATTGCTTTCGCCGTCTCGGAATCGTTGAGTTCAGCGGGGATGTCCAACTCGCCGACTTTAATGCGGATCGATTGTCCCATGAAGTTGCCTCTTGGGGCTTGGCGTCTCCGGAATTCTTGTTCTCCCTTGTCCCTCGACTCTTGCTACACCTGCACATCCTCGTTGATCTGACGACCTCCAAAAACTACATCGACGGTATCAATCGCCAGATACGCGAAGTTTTCGTTCGCCGGAATTCTCAACGTGCCGTCGGAGGTCTTCTCGACAACAACGGCAACACCGAGTCCGAGACCAATCGGGAAGTTCTGACCGGGGACGGTGGTATCCAAAGATTTATTGAAACGTAATCTTGCAAAACGAGGTGCGTTCCCATCCTGGAACGTTGGCGTCAAAGTGAACGCTGCAAGTTGTTGACCACGACGCGGATCTTTCTGGAGTTCGCTGTAGCGGAACAGAATCAACTGACAGGTAAAATGCCTCAGAAACAGATTTTGGAACGTCTGGCGAGAGTCGGCGAGACCACACACTCGCAACGCAACGGCGTATTGTCCCGCGCGAGCATTGCGGATTTCCTGGGCGAGAATAATTCGTTGTCCTTTATTGATGGACAGCGGAGAAGACACATTGCCCCAAAAGCCAAGCGCCGCGTGATGGCGTTGTGGAGAACTTCCGGATCGCGCAAGTACCCGCACACCATAACCGGAATCGGTGACGAGTGGATCACCCTGCCATCCTCGCACGCGGCTGTTGGAACCAGCCTGGACGAGTGAAGTCCCGTCTTCAAATTGTTTGTTGAAAAGTTTCTCGTCGTTGGGCAGCTGAACCAAACTCGCATCGCCTTCCGGTTGGCGGCGTTCCTGCGTCGCGGGTTCATTCCCGAGGATCGCAGCGATCGGCTGACCCCGCGTCAATAGGTGAGGACGATTCGTCGGATCCCGGAAACTGCCTTGCGGATTGATTCCCAACAAATGGAAGAGGGTCGCTGTCAAGTCATCGGGAGTGACCGGATTTTCCTGCGGATAGGCACCGATCCGATCACTGGCTCCATGCACCTGGGCCGTCCGAATTCCAGCGCCGGCCATCACAAAACTGAAGACGCTTCCCCAATGATCGCGACCGGCTTTGTTGTTGATTCGCGGAGTCCGCCCAAACTCACCAATCGCGAGAACCAACGTCTCCTGCAGCAATCCGCGTTGGTGCAGATCCTCCAACAAGGCGGAAAAACTAATGTCGAAGATCGGACACAGAACGTCTTGTAATCGGTCGGCGTTCAGCGCGTGCGTGTCCCACATCGGATTATCCACGGCACTGTCTCCGGCCTCTCGTGGCCAGTTGACATGAACTAGCCGAACGCCAGCCTCGACAAGTCGCCGTGCCAACAACACGCATTGGCCCCATTTGGTTCGCCCGTATCGATCACGGATGGCCGCGGGCTCTTGAGAGATATCAAACGCCTGTCTCGCTCGCCCCGAACCCAGCACCGCGAACGCTTGCTGGACATACCGATCATAATCGTCCAGCGCGCCGTTTTGCTCTAATCCACGCGCTCGCTGGTCGAGTTGCGACAACAGCCGCCTTCGATTCGCAAGACGCACGGACGGAATTTCGGCGGGTAACGTAAACTGTTCGATCTGCGAATTCGGGTTGGCTGGGTCCCAGATGATCCGTTCGGGATTCCATCGAGTACCGAGAAATCCGGCTGTTTGGCCTGCCGGTTGTACGTTCTCGTTGAGTCGCATCACGTCAGGGAGCCACACCGTTGTATACGCCGGGAGTGTTTGGCTCGGTTTGAGTTGCTTGACGATCGAACCCCAATACGGCCAATCGGTCGGGCTAATCTGCCTGGCGTTGCTGCCACGATATGTATAACCCGTAAATACGAGATAGCCGCTCGCCGAATGGATGTGGTTGTTGGTGACCATCGACCGAACGATAGCTAACTTGTCGGCCATCGCTGCCGTGCGAGGCAGCAGTTCGCAAAACTGAATCCCCGGCACGTTCGTAGCAATTGGCCGAAAGGGACCACGAATGTTCTCGGGGGCATTTGGTTTCGGATCCCAGGTTTCGTGCTGCGGTGGTCCTCCTTGCATCCACAACACAATGACGTTCTTCGCTCGGCCAAACGTGGCGTCTCGCCTGCGTTCGTTCTCGGCCAACGCGCGTTCTTTCAATAGATCCGCCAACGTCAGACCGACGGTGCTCAGTCCGCCGATACGCAGCAGTTCGCGCCGGTTCACGCCATCACGCGATTTAGGCGAGTTATCGTCCAGAGAGAACATATCCAAGGTCCTCACGCGGGGATGTTCGTTTTGCTTGGTTTGTTGGAGTGTACCACTTTGGGAAGCGATGTGCTACGACGCAGTTCTGTGGCCAAGGCACATTGCTCGAGGGTGAACCCGAGAAGGTGAACCTTGAGCTTGGAGCGAGGCGAGATTTGTGTACTCACAACGAACACCAAAACCGGACGACAATAAAGTCGCCGCTCCGGGTAGGCCTACATTGGGAGCAGTTGGATGTGTTGAGGGTTGACCGAACAGAGTTGCTTTTCCGAATCAGACTTTTTTCAGCGCGCAATTTCCTTCCCTTTCACGCTTTCACGTAATAGATTCAGCAGCATAATTTCCGATCCCAAATCTCTTGAAGGTCTGATCATGACGGACGTTCCCTTTGAACGCTACCGTTCGGCGTTGCTGTTGGTCGCCCGTGCGATGCTCGCGCGGCAACAATATCACGAACAATCGGCGTCGGACTTGGTCCAACAAACAATGTTGGAAGCCCACAAAGCTCGTGACCGCGCCGAAGGAATTCCCGAAGACGAACTATTTGCCTGGTTGCGAAAAATCCTCCAGAACAACTTCCTCGACGAATGCCGGAAGATGCGGCGGGCCAAACGGGATGTCTCGCAGAAACTTTTGGAGGCCGACATCACCAGTCGTTTGTTGGTCTGGACCAGATGTTGCTCGGATCGCAAACGTCTCCGAGCGAAGCGGCCATACGCAGCGAGCAGCTCACCCAACTCGCCGATGCCCTCGAACAACTTCCGGAAGAACAACGCGAAGCCGTGTTTCTGAAACACATCGTTGGGAAGACGCTACGAGAAATCAGCGAACACTTGAATTGCACCGAAGCGGCCACGGCCGGTTATCTGGCTCGTGGTCGGAAGCGACTCCGCGAAGTCCTCGAAGGGAGTTGAAGTGATGTCTTTGTCCGAAACGGTTCCCTATAAACCGCACGCCCCAACTCTCGAAGAAGCCCTACTCGAGTACGAACGAGCTGCTGAACTCGGCTCGCCACTCGATCCAAAGGAATTCTTGTTTCGGTACTCGCACCTCGCTTCGGAGTTAGGACCACTTCTTGAGGCTCGCGAATTTGTCGAGCAGCGCGTGTGTCGTTTTCGCAAAGTCTTGGCAGGGGATTCTCTGAGTTTTCCGGATTTGCCCGAGTACGAAATCCTTGAAGAGCTTGGACGTGGTGGAATGGGAGTCGTTTACAAAGCCTGGCAGAGAGGGACCGAACAACTCGTCGCTTTGAAAATGTTGCGTTCGGATTGGCTCGCCACGTTGGGTTCGCTCGGACGAGAGGCTGCGATTCAACAGTTCAACGAAGAAGCCAAACTCGCTGCCCAACTCCGTCACCCGAACCGCGTTCCGATCCTCCATTTGGGAACGCACGATGGATTCCCGTACTATGTGATGGAGTTGGTCGAAGGATGTTCGTTGGCCACGAAACTCAAACAAGACAAAGAAAAAGGAGAGGGAACCGCGTACGAATATCTGCGGTATCTGGCCAGTGTGGCGGAAGCTGTCCACGAAGCTCACGAAAATGAACCGCTCATTCTGCATCGTGATATTAAACCGCATAACATATTGATCGACGAACGAACCAACGAGGCAAGACTCACGGACTTTGGATTAGCTACTTTCGAACCCACTGCCTCGCAAGCCGATGAGCAACAAACCAAGATCGGCGGAACACTTCCATATATGCCGCCCGAGGCTTTGGATGGAAAGTCCGAGAAAGCCAGCGACGTGTATAGCTTGGGTGTGACTCTGTACGAACTCTTGACAGGAAGCCTGCCGTTTCTGGCCAAGACGCGAGAGGAACTGGAAAGCAAGATTCGCGCAGAACCGCCCGGCCGCATCCGAAAAGAAAATTCCAAGGTCGCGCCGCAAGTCGAGAAAATATGTTTGAAGTGTCTTCACAAAAATCCCAAACAACGATATAGCAGCGCCAAAGAACTGGCGGATTTGCTGCGCGGCTATTTACAGGCGGATGATTATGCCCGTAACTTCACCACAATGGGCACCCTCTTCATTGGTCTCGGTCC
>CAYYUU010000123.1:0-11628 GCA_964474955.1 uncultured Alcaligenaceae bacterium
CCAACCGGACTCATGCCCCTTGTGGCCCCTCTGCAGTGCTGCTATTTGGCTTCGATCCTTGGTGGCGGCGTTTGGCACGCGCCAGATACGCGGCCCCGATCAACACGACCAACAAGTGAACCGAAATGATTTCGAACGGCAGCAAGTAGTTGGTTCGGACGACAATGTCGTTCCCGTCTTTGTCTTTTTTAACGTTGCCATCTTTGTCTAAAACGTTGTGGGCTGGTCCGACGCCTTTGCCCAGAAAGCCGATTCCGAGCACGTCTGCGGATTGTGCGTTCGCCGGATCACTGCCCAGGTTGCTGTTAAGATCCTTCGGAGCGTACTTGGCGACGACCGGCTTGTATTGCTTTTTGGATTTGGCAGCTTGCTTCTTTTCTAGGCCCGACTTGTCGTGTTGCTTCGGCGTTGCACCAGCAACGTGACTTCGCAACTCTTCTCGCTTGGCCGGGAAGTCACTGAACCGGAGGGAAATCGAAATGATTAAAACGGTCAACAAGCCGATTCCTGCAGCGACCGCCACGGCCCATTCGGCAGCTCCGGTTTTCATCGTGACGAACGGCCCCTGGGCCGTGAGCATCACGCCGAAGACGACCAATATCAACGTCCCGCCGACGTAGACCAATAGTTGCGTGGCGCCGACGAAGTCCGCCCCGAGCAAGAAAAAGATCGCGGACGTACCGCCGAGGGCGAATAACAACCATGTCGCGGCCCGGACGATGTTTTGGGTCAACACCGTCGCGATTGCCGAACCGGCTGTCAGGCCCGCGATGATCCAGAAGAGGATCGGTTGGACGTCGTTGAATATGCTGTCGGTCATGGCGTGGAAACCGTCTATTTGAGCACGAACGAGGTTGCTGATTGGATGAAAAGTAGCAGGCACACTCCGTGTGCCGTTCGCTTGCCTTTTGGTCACGGCACACGGAGTGTGCCTACTACTTTTTCACCTTGCCAATCCCTCTTTCGAAATCGAATCACATTAATGGTCTGTTTTTTGTGGTTGAGCCGCTGGGCGTGAGCCGTGATATCCGAGGACTTTTGCCGTTCGCCACATTCCGGGCATTCCTTGCATCGGTGGGTCTTGGCTCCAAGAAAGCCACCGCGAAACCACCATGATGATCGCGAGGACCGTGAGTCCAAAGGCGGCGAATCGGAAGCCATATTGAACGATCGAAGGAACGGCCAAACGCCACAATGAAACGGCCAACAACAACGCACAACTGATCGGCAGGATGTATTTCAGGCAGGTCATCATCACCTGATCGATCCGCAATCGTGGCAACGTCCAGCGGACCCACATCATCACAAAGACGAGGAATACGCCTTTGAAAAGGAACACTACGAGGTTGAGCAGATTCCCAAGGATGTATCCCAGAATGCCGAGTCCGGCACTTTCGCCAAGCAACTGGGCTGGGTCTCCCGGTATTAAGCCAAGGTTCCAACCGCCGAGGAACACGATGCTTGCGATTCCACTGACGAGAAACATACTGCCGTATTCGGCCATGAAGATCACGAGCCACCGAAAGCCACTGTATTCGGTGTGGAATCCGGCGACCAACTCACTCTCGGCTTCGGCGAGGTCGAACGGGGCTCGCTTACAACTTGCGAGCGCACAGGTGTAGTACAACCAAAAGGCGGTGAACGTGAACGGGTCGCGGAAGACAAGCCAGTCCCAGATAATGTATTGTTGGGTGACGAACGTGCTCAGGTTGAGCGTCCCGGCGACGATGACCGGTACGATCAAACAAATCGCCATGGGGATTTCGTAGCTCACCATCTGGGCGGCTTCGCGCATTCCCCCGAAAAGGGACCATTTACTTCCCGAACCGTAGCCGATGAGGATGATTCCGAAAACTTCCGTCGAGAGGACTGCCAGGATGAAGAACAACGCAATGTTCATTTCCTGGGCGACGAACTTGAAGCCGAAAGGTAAGGCCATGAATGCCGCGAACGACCCGACCAAAACGATATAGGGCCCCATCCGGAACACTAACTTGAGGGCCAAACCGGGGACGATGTCTTCCTTGGTCAACAACTTGATGCCGTCGGCCAATGTTTGCAGCCAACCGAATATCCCGCCGACGCGGGTTGGTCCTGTTCGGTCTTGGATGCGTCCGGCAACTTTCCGTTCCATCCACACGGCGAACACGGCATGGACGAGCATCCAACCCATCAACAGGGCAGCCGCGATGACTGCGATAACCAAAGGCGAGTAGTACCACTCGCGGAACATATTCCAAAGCGAGTCCACAGTCCTGTTGCCTCTTATATGAGTGTTGAGCAGAGCCGCAAGGCTTGCTCTTCTCGTGTTTTTGTGCGTCGTTTTGCAATTCTTGCAGACAACGAGCGTTTCGTTTTATTTCAACAATCGCAACCGCTTACGTTGTGGGCAAGAACGTGTAAACCGGGGCGATCTGTGCATCAACAGAAAACATTGCCCTTACTCTATGCGGCTTGAAGAACTTCGGCAAGGACCGGAAGTTTTGACGAAAAAAACTCCGAGATCGGTTTGCGTCTGGTCTATTATCGGCTGCGACAAACGCGGCGAAGTTGAACCCAACAACACGACCAAACACTACGCTCACTCGCAACGCACTCTAAACATTTCCGTCAAGGTACTCCGCCCTCAGTAACTCCACCACCCAGCATCCTTTGACATGTTGTACGTCTTCGCGACAGTGCCGCAAGATGGCGTCTTCATCGCAGCCGCTTTCTTCCAAAGCGTCAGCCAAAATGGGGAGGTCTTGAAACCGATTCTGTTCGTAAATCCTTTTCGCAATCGCCACGACGTCGCCGCTCTTCCAACGTTGTTCGAAAGGGGCCGCTTCGAATGGGTAACCAAAAATGTCGCGAATGAGGTCGCACTGATTGGCCAACTCCAAATCCCTTGCGGAGTTCCAGACTCGCGATTGGGTGGCGCGGCGGGCCGAATTCGGGATGGCGTCGCGCGCGGCTGCCGTTGCAGCGTCATAAGCGATGTTCCAGATCGCATGCACGTCCAGGCTCAACTTTGCGACGTTCGCCGCACACCGACGGGCGGCGATTTCCGAAGTCGTTTTCGCGTCGTAGTAGTAGCCGTGGACGCGGAGTTCCTGGTCGGCGTAGCGTTCGTAATTGAGAGATGTGTCGAACGCTTCGGTGTGTGCTTGCGTGACTTCTTGCCGCGTGGCGAGACCATCCACCCAGCGTTCGGCGACCTCCACGGCCTTGCGGCTCGGTTCCTCGGCCAACATGTGCCAGATTCTTCGACAACATGCGATCGAGAACAACCAAAACGCAGCGTTTCCTGGGTACTTGGGCGTCCCGCTTCGCGGGAAAGTGCCCCCCGGTTCGTCACTGGGGTGGTGTTTCAGTTCGCGGAGCATGACGTTTGGGTCGCCACACTGGAGCCATTGGTCGCGGGTCATGGGCATTGGCGGTAGAGCAGGGAATAGGGAATAGGGAATAGAAAGACAAACAAGCTCGCTTCGCGGGGCGGAGCGAAAAGCAACTATCCCAAACACGAAAGACAAACAACTTTTCGCACTCTGGGCTACTCGGTCCCCAACAGCAGATCGAGCACCCAACAGCCACGGGCGTGGGTAGGGGTTTCGCGGCAATGGGCCAGGATGATTTCGTCCACGCATCCGGCTTCTTCGAGGGCATCGGCGAGGATCGGCAAATCGTCAAAGCGCCGGTTGTCGTAAATGGCCCGAGCCAACGAAACAGTATTTGACGTGAACCAACTCGGATCGGCTCGTCGTTTTTGGAACGGCATGCCAACGATGTCTCGTAACAGGTCGCAATGGTGGAGTTCTTCCTGGCGTTGGGTCGCGAGGAAATCATCCGCCATGAAAGCAAGGGCGCGAGGACAAAACGTCAGGGCGGCCTGGGCTGCTTCGAAGGGAAAAGACCCGCACAAAAAACTGGCTGCGAGTTGGGCGTGGCCGACCGCGTTGTCCACCACACCGTTCTTGGATTGGCGGCCAACACTACCCCTTCGACATTCCCGGACGCGCACGGCAGTCGACAATCGTTCGTTGGACGTGGCGAGTGCGTCGGCAAAGCGTTCCGCCACTTCGAGCGCTTCGTGGCATCGAGCATCTACGAAGAGGTGTTCGGTCCGACGGCAGCAAGCCACGGCGAACAACCGAAGTTTTCGTTGGCTCATTTTCGTCCGCACGATCTCCAACATCCAAGTGGGGTGTGTCGAAGCGAGCCACTGTTTTTCATTCGTTTTCCGAGACATCCACATCTATCCTGGCGGGCCCAAAGCTTTAATTAGTTGTTCTGTAATGTATTGCCGACAACTGTCTCAGTTTGGGGTTTCTATTTGTATTTTGGAGCGGGAGATCAAATCGAAAGCATTCTGGGTTAGGATATAAAAAGCAGTGCCTCACGCGAAGGCGCGAAGGTGCGAACGAAAGGGAAGAAACGCCACAATAGACTTTATCCATGGTATTTCTCCCCTCCTCGGTTTGTCTTTCTGTTCCCTGTTCCCTATTCCCTATTTCCCGTTTTGTGCGACGAAGTTCGTCTAGTTCGGTAAAATGAGAACGACCACGATACCCTCACGAGAGTTAGTTTATGCCAATTTTCTTTTGCATCGGTTTTCCCATTCAATCGGACGAAGAGGTCGTCCATTTCGCGAACGTCGTCGCCGAGGACGCAACACCCCTGGAAGTCGAAGGTGGAACGTACCTGCGGTGGACGTGTGAATCCGGGGCCGAACTATGGTTGTTGGTAGGGGCGGAACACGATCTGTTGGCCGTGGCACCGCATTACTCGGGCGAGTCGGAATTTCCTGTGCGAATCGAGGGGATGGTCGATAAACCCGGTGCGTCGGAACTCGATGGGGCTTTCTTCGCCTGGGCCAATCCGGTGGAAGAAACCGAGGGCGTGGGCTACACCTATTCGGAGAACGGGGCAGACGAGACGGACGAAGAAGACTCCGAAGAGACGGACGAAGAAGAAGGGCAACCGGCGCCCGGAGATTATCCATTCGTCTTCGATAGTCCCGATTTTCGGGCCTACGACGACTTGAAACTGCCATCGCTTGCGGTCATCCAGTTGGCCGCCTTTGCCTACCAGGCGGCAGTCTATGAATCCATCGAAGCGTACGAGTTGGCCCAAGCCGCCGAGTCAGAACAACAATCCAACGGCGAACAGGCGCCAACGTTCGCCGCACAATCGTTCGTTCCGGTCGGGCTCTTTCCTTCCGAAGGGGAAGAAGAAACGATTCCCGAGCCGGTCGCGATGTTTACCGGCACCATTCTCAAGACAGAATTGAAGGAAAACGAACTCACCGGGCTTGCTTATCATTACGCGTTGGTCGAAACGTTCGGTGGCCAAATTGACGTCGTGATTGATCCGGAAGTCGTGAATGTAGCGCCCGTCGTTGGTGGTATAATCCACGGAACATTTTTGCTTTCGGGACGATTGCTCGACTATGAAAGCGAGGAATAACGAAAGGTGAAAGAAAACGAACGTCTTTTGCCGAGTGCGGCTGTATTTCACCTTTCACCTTTCACCTTTGAGAGATGGTTCCTATTCCCAATCGAGGCTCGTGTCGTGCGTCATGAATCGCCCCGAACTGTGGCTCCTCATCGATCCCGAAGCTACCGGAGGCCAGGCACTTCGCCTGGAGAGTGGATTCACAATGGGTTCACGTTCATTGTCGCATCGGTGATCTTCCTCACGGTTGGGCTCATTTTTGCAGTCTTCATCCCGTTCGCCGTGAGTTTGGGCGGGGCCGTGCTTCTCTTTGGGTACGGCATGTTCCGGCTGCATCGGACGGAGAAAAATTTATTCGGCCCGCTTTTCTATTACGAAGCCCTTCGGCTTGGTCGGAATTATCGAACGGTCTGGCTTCGGGTCGGGTATGCGTTTTCGTTGCTGTTTGTGCTGTATCTTGTGCACATGAGTTGGAGTAGTTATTACGCCGACACGATTGTCGTCGCTCCCGGTCAGGAGGGCGCGCAGGGAGGGATGACCCACAACGATTTGGCGCGTCTCGGTGAGACGTTCGCGACGACCCTTTTGTTCATGCAATTTTTGGCCGTGATCATTCTCACTCCGATGTACGTTTCGGGGGCGATTGCCAACGAACGCAAAAACGGGACGATCGATTTCCTCTTCGCCTCGCACCTGCACGACCACGAAATAATCTTCGGCAAATTACTCGCCCGGAGCCTCGCAATCGCGGCGGTGGTTCTCACGGGCCTGCCGGTCATTGCCTTGATTCAGTTTTGGGGTGGGATCGATTTCCGAATCTTTGCCGCCGGGTTTGTTCTCACCGGGACGACGATTTTGCTCGCCGCGAGCGTGACCATTTATTCGTCGGTCACGTGCAAAAGTTGGATCAGTGCGTTGTTCATGTCGTACGCCATCACGGTCGGCGTGTTGTATCCGACGACGCCGCTGGTTGGGATCTTGACGACGGCAGTGAGCCAGGGTGCGGCTGCCAAAGCCGGCCCTGGCCCGGCACCAGTCGGAGCCGCGACATCCTTGAACACCATGCTCTACCAGGTGATCGGTTGGGCAATGTTGTATCAAGGTTTGGTGGCCACATTTTTCTTGGTGCAAGCCATTCGCCGGCTGCGCGATCCGAAGAAGACGAACACGATTCACCCATCGGGTCGGAAGTCCATGCCCGGCGTTGTGGATACGGATCGTTTGCCCCAGGACGACTTTTTCCGGACCAAACCGCGCCCTGTTGGGCTGGATCCGATTTGGTGGCGAGAGACTCGAATAAATATCGGCGGGTTCGTCGAGTCGGTGGGGTGGATCAGTTTTGTCGGCCTGTTGCTTTACCTGGCGTATATATTCCTGGCGAGCATTGGCTACTTTTTCCACGCGATGGCGCGAGTCTCGGATTCGACGGGACCATTCGACGTGTTTGGGCCGGATGCCTTCGCGAACCCTGTCGCCAAGTTTGTATTCCTGGCAGCCCCGGTCGTCTGTATTGGTCTGGTGGCGTTCCACCTCACGCGGACAGTCGCGAAGGAACGCGAAGGGCAGCTCATGGATAACTTGTTGGTCCTGCCGATCGAACGCCGCGAGTTACTCATGAGTAAGTGGAAAGCGAGCTTCTGGCTCTTCCGGATTCCCCTCATGGGGTGTTGTGTGGCCTGGTTACTGGGCGTGTGGACACTCTCGTTGCATCCGGTCTCGTGTTTGCTGTTGGCGTTGGCAGTGGGCATTCACTTGCTGTTTTTCTCGTTTTACTCGCTGTACCTCTCGGTCGTTTGCCGAACGCCCATCCGGGCTAGTGTTACTCTCGGAGTGACGATTCTCGTTGCCGTTGCGGGGTCGTATTTGTTCTCGGGCACACTCGGGCCGATCGGTTTGGTGTTCAATCCGATCGAATCGTGGCAGTTCTTGACGTTCGCCTGGTACGAGACGTGGGCACCCCGACCAACTCGATTCTCGATGGTTCATTTTCTGTTAGTCGTGATTGGGCTGTTGGTCTACGGCGTGTTGGCTGCCGGTTTTGCATTTCTCTCGTTCTGGGAATTCAAATCGGACCCGTTCCGATTTCCCAAACGAGGCGAGGGGTCAGACTGATTTCCGGAATTCGGAACATCTGGACGAGGATGGCCGTAGAAGAAAATGGGCCAGAGAAGCAAAAAGGAGGCGAACGGCACACGGGAACGGGAAATGAATAGATGTCCGGTTTTTTGTAGGGTGGGGCAAGCTGAGCCGAAGCGAAGCGAAGGCCCACCCTACGAAAGAACAACCTCCAGCGAAAACCGGCCAACTCGTTATTTCGCGTTCCGAGTGTGTCTGCTACCTCGTACACACAACCTGGCAGACACCTTGAGAGACAATTATGTCGAAACCTGCGAAGAAACAATCCAAGAAAATGAAGAACACAAAGCCCGCGGACGCCCAATCGACTTCGGTACAGAGCGGAACTCAAGCCAAGCCTGCCGGAACTTCGGAAACGCAGCTCGCCGCAGGTAAACCGAACACCGCAGTTTCGAATTCCACGGCCGTCACGGCATCTCCACCAAAACCAAACCCACCTGCACCAAACGTTAAGGGGCAATCGCGGTTCCTCGAAATCGCCTTTGTCGTGTTTGTCGTGGCGGTGCTCGGGATCGCCGCCTTGTGGTACTTCAAGCCTTGGGAACCTCGACACGACGGACGAACTCTCAGCGCGTGGGCGGAGCAATTGAAGAGCCCGGACAAGAATGAACGCGAACAAGCTGCCAAGGCGTTGGTCGCCATCGGTGCCTCGGCCGTTCCGAAGGTCGAAGAAGTCCTTCGAAAGTTTGAATCGAAGTCAAAGAACAAGGCCCATACGAGCGCCGTTCGAGCGGAATCGGCCTACGTCTTGGGCGAGATGGGATCGAAGGCTGCGAAAGCCATTCCGACGCTCGTGAGTGCGCTCAAGTCACAGAGAAGAGAGGTCCAAATCGAGGCCATTCGTGCCCTCGGAAAAATCGGCACTGAAGACGTCATCGAGCCCTTGATTCGTTTGTTCGAGATCCCAAGCCCGGTGGTGCATCAGGAAGCGGTAAATGCATTGGCTGCCGTCGGCGAGCCGGCGTTGTCGCGACTGCGAGAGATGCTTGTTGAACGCACTCCCTTGACACGGATGTCCGTGATCAGTGTCCTGGCCCAAATTGGTGAACCAGCCAAAGACGTTGTTCCTGACTTGATCCGAGCCATTGAACGTGCAAACACGAATGCCAGGATTGCACACGCAAAATGGGAAACAGCCGTCCTGGAGAAGCGAAAGACGTTGGAGCCGATTTACCAACGCCAAGAAGTCGTCGAACAGCGGATTGCCTCGTTGGGCAAGACGGCCGTGGTCCGAATCGGATTGCCCAACAAGTCGCTCGTACGTCCGTTCATCAGTGCCGTTATGGAAGAGCCAGAGAAAGGAAAACGCAATCCAGGTTCGTTGACAGAACTCGTCACTGCCCTTGGGGACGACGACCTCGCGGTCCGCAACAACGCTTCGTTCATCTTGACAGCTGCCAAGGCGTTCTCTGTTCCGGACCTACGCAAAGGGCTGAAGCATGACAAACCCCGCGTGCGGGCCAACGCGCTGCGAGTCCTGGCGGAAATCGATCCAAAGGACGAAAACTTGGCGAGCGCGGTGATACCTTTGGTGAAGGACACTGACGCGACGGTCCGAGCCAATGCCGCCAAGGCACTGGCCAAGTTATCTCCCGAGGAGCCCTCTGCGATCAAGGCCATCACTGAGTTGTTGGACGACCAAGAAATGTATGTCCGCACGGGTGCCGTGGAAGCCTTGGGACACTTCAACCCGGACGTCCCGGAAGTCATGACTGGTCTGATCAAGGGATTACAGGACGTAGAATTACGGGTCCGCCTCCGTGCGGCAGAAACCATCGGCAAACTTGGGCCGAAAGCGAAAGCCGCCGTCCCGGTTTTGGCGAAACGGCTAAACCTCGAAGGGATCGCAGGCAAGTATCGGATCGCCGCAGCCTTGAGCGAAATCGGAGCCGACGCGAAAGAAGCAACACCGGCCTTGCTCGTCGCCTTGCGAGACGGTGCCGCCCTGACTCGTCGCTATTCTGCCGAAGCGCTGGGCAAGATCGGCCCGGTTTCGGACAAAGTCGTTCCGGCCCTGACCAAAGCGTTAGATGACTCTGAGCCGCCGGTCGTTCTCGCGGCCGTTCGAAGTTTGGGTCAGATTGGCGGAAAAGCGAGCGCCGCTGTTTCGAAACTACGCGAACTCCAAACGAACCAGAAAGTCGGACCGGAGTTGCAAGAGGCCATCACCAAGAGCCTGGCTCAGATTCAGAAATAGCGTGAGAAAGACAGAAGGCAGAAAAGTTGAGAGTTGAGGGTTAAGAGTTGATTTGGAACCGCGGAGCGGTGACAGATTGTAGCCGTGGCCGTAAGGCCGCGGGGGGTGAGTGCTCTTACTCTTCCGCGGGTTCACACCCGCGGCTACCATATGCCGTCGCTCCGCGGGTCCAGACAACCCCTTCCTTTCGACCCTCGACCCTCAACCCTCAACCCTCAACGTATCATCCTTCAACCTTTCTTCGTTCCTTCAACCCGTTACTTGCTCGTTTCCCTACAATGGTGTGGGGTAACTAGACTCAATTGCAACGGGATAAGCGGAACATGGATCGACCACAAACTCTGCGTGAACTGAAGGCCAGCGGGTATCAAGTCGTCAGCGTCAAAGCCGAGATGCGAAACAATCTTGTTCGCATGCTCAAAGCTGGCGAAACGATATTTCCGGACATCATCGGTTACGAAGATACGGTCTTCCCCCAGATTCAAAACGCCATACTCTCGAAACACGACATGCTGTTCCTCGGCCTTCGCGGCCAAGCAAAAACGCGAATGCTCCGGCAGCTTGTGCACTTCCTCGATGACACCATTCCGATCATTGCGGGGAGCGAACTGCACGACAACCCATATGCTCCGGTGAGCCGGTTCGGGCGAGACATCGTTGCGGCCAAAGGCGACGATACCCCGATCGAATGGATTGGACGCGAACAGCGGTTTAACGAGAAGTTGGCCACGCCCGACGTGACGATTGCCGACCTCATCGGCGAGATCGACATGATTAAACACGCCGAGGGGCAATATCTCTCGAGCGAAATGACGATGCACTTCGGTCTCATCCCGCGAACGAACCGCGGCATCTTTTGCATGAACGAACTGCCCGACTTGAGCCCGAAAATTCAGGTGGGGCTCTTCAACGTGTTGGAAGAACGCGACATCCAGATCCGTGGTTATCCGATCCGGCTTGATCTCGACGTGTGCCTGGTGTTCAGCGCCAATCCGGAAGATTACACGAATCGTGGTCGGATCGTGACGCCACTGAAGGACCGCATCGGCAGCGTCATTCGGACCCACTATCCTCTCACTCGCGAAGCCGGAATCGCCATCACCGACGCCAACGCCTGGACGACGCGAGAGGGAGTTCCGTTTCACGTCCCGTACTTCATGAAAGAGATTCTGGAAGAAGCTGCGAGGCTTGCGCGGACCAGCGCGTCGATCAACCAACAGTCCGGCGTGAGTGTCCGGATGTCGATTGCCAACCTGGAGAATCTATTGAGCAGCGCCGAGCGTCGAGCCTTGACGCATGGCGAACCTGTCGTCGTTCCTCGCGTGAGTGACATGACGCACCTGGCGGCGAGTGCCCGCGGCAAACTCGAACTAACGTTGACCGAGGACGACGGACAAGAAGATCGCGTCATCAATAAACTCTTTGGCGAAGCCGTCAAGAATATCTTCGAGTCGTACTTCCAACCGAAACAGTTCAAATCTCTGGTGGAGTGGTTCGAAAACGGACATACGATCAAGACAGGTGACCAGATTCCGACGCAGGACTATCAAACGATCGTCGAGTCTGTTCCTGCGTTTAAGAAACAAGTTCAAACATTCCTGGAAAAGATGGCGGATAGCACACCTTCGGAAGCCGGAAATGGATTGACAGCCAGCGCCGTCGAGTTCATTCTGGAAGGTCTTCACGTCTCGAATCGGCTCAACAAGAACGTCAAAAATGGCCAGGCTGAATTCGAACGATAAGGTGTCTAGAGACAAGAGTCGAGAGTCAAGTGACAAGAGACCTCACGCGAAGAAAGAATGAGCCAGAAAAAATGAACCACGGATCACACAGATAAACACGGATGAAAACAAATCTGTGGT
>CAYYUU010000124.1:0-11623 GCA_964474955.1 uncultured Alcaligenaceae bacterium
AATATTCGAAGCTATTTGCCAAGTCTACGGCGAAACAGCGGAGGCGTTCGTCAAAAAGAACTTTCACCCAAATTAATCGGCCATGACCTCTTCGGAACTCATCGCTTGTCCTGGCGGTTGTGGTCGCGAAGTCCACAAGCGAGCTTCGGAATGTCCTCAGTGCGGTTTTCAATCCGAGGCCACGACCTATCAGGAATTGCTCGGCAGCCTGAGCACCATCAGTTCGATTCTCGTAGGTTTTGGTTTGACAAGTATCGTCACGGTCGCGGCGGAACAAGCAGATTATCTTCAGGATATCTTCGTCCGACTCGCCAATGGTCTCTGGTTGTTCGCTTCGATGCTGCTCCTGGCGGTCCTGCTCATGGCAGAGTTCTTGCGACGGCGAGGAGTCGGAGAGAATGTCATCGCGATGTCATTCGCCGAACAACAGCGAATGAGCAACCTTTGTGGTGGGTTGTTGAGCACCTTCACTGTTGCTTTGTTGTTGATTGCAGGCGGGATCGTTTTGTTGGGGTTTCATTTGTCTTTGATTCACGGTGGCGCAGCTCTCGGCGCGACCTTCGTTGCCGGTTGGGTAATCTGGTTCACCATGCGGCGCTGACCGAACCTCTCCCTTCTCCCTCGTGTCCCTTCCAAAACGGAAGGGCAAGCCGATTGGCGACGGCACCCGTTTCGAAATCGGACGAGCCATGGTGACATGCGCCTTGAGGGTTCGACTCCCTCTCCTTCCGCTCATATCCGACAATTCTCATCGTGTTTGACGTCTTTTCTCAGAGCGAAAGACGACACTTTCGAGGATCAAAGGCGTTGTAACCCAGGCAAAATGGGTCCACCAGCCTTCCAACCACGCCACAAAATCTGGCGAGACTGTTGTCTGGTACAACTATGGTTTTCGATTTTCCACCGAGCCAATCGGTCCTGAGAAATATCCGGCGAAAAATCTCTCGCCGGATCGGGCCATCTCAATCGTCTTTCGTGAAGACACTAAACTCGGGTCGAATCGGTTCCTTCTCCGGTTCTTTGGCCATGGCCTCGCGCCTTGCTCGTTCTTGTTCTTGTCGCAGGGCCCGACTCCGGCTGATCATCCACCATCGCAACAAGTTGTATCCGGCCAGAAGGAACGCAAGCCAACGCAAGTTCATGAGGATGGGGTTGGAGGCGTACTTCGGATTCGTGGCGACCAATGCCATCAACACGATACCTGTCAACAACCACCCCGCGACCATGATCGGATAAAGCCACATCGTATCACCGCCTTTTTGGAAATCACAACTCTCTCCCTCCATTGTTCTACGAACGTTGCCCGGAGACAACCTGCCGGAGGGTAGACGGACAAACAAAGACAAAGAACTTTTCGCTCCGCGAAAAGCAACTTTCTCCGACTGCCCCATGACATGCGGACCGGTTTTCCGTTGGTTGAGGCCTCGTCGGCGAGTACCATGCCGGTATTTCAACCAGACCCAAACGAGGAGCCGTCATGCCTGAGTTTCATGCCATCCCAAACGAAGACTTGGAGTTGTTGCGAAAATTCGACACCCCGACAGTTTGCAATGTCGTGGAGTTGTTCGGAATCCGACCTCGAACGGCGGGCTACATGGATGCCCGAATCCAGGCGTGTTATCCGAAGTTGCCGCCGATGGTCGGGTATGCCTCCACGGCGACGTTTCGGTCTTCGACTCCACCACGTTCTGGCGATGTCTACTCCGGGCTCGCCGAACAAGTGGCGTCTTTCGCGGAGTTACCCGGTTCGCCCGTCGTCGTGTTTCAAGACCTGGATGATCCGGCGATGTCGGCGACGTTCGGCGAAGTGATGTGTACCACGTATAAGGCGTTTGGTGCCGTGGGGCTAATCACGAGCGGAGCCGGGCGAGACCTCGATCAGGTCGATGAGTTGGGCTTTCCATGCTTTACGAGTGGGACCATTTCGGCGCATGGATACTGCCACATCGAACAGATCAACGTACCCGTGCGAGTCGGTGGCGTCGTGATTTATCCGGGCGATGTCTTGCACGGAGACCTCAACGGAGTCACCACCATTCCGAACGAAATTGCGTCCGCCGTGGCCCACGCTTGTCGCGAGTTCATGGCTGCCGAAACAGTCGTTCTTGATTACGTGCAAACGGCGAAGGTTGATCCGAAAGGGTTCGCCGCGGCCCATAAAGAATGTAAGCGGCGAATCGCAGCCCTGGAGGAAAGGTTGAGAGTCGAGGGTTGAGAGTTTGTCTCTTGGCCGAAGGCCAAGCACATCGTAGCCTGGGCAAACTGCCCAGAAAAAGAAACGCAAATTGGACCCTCAACCCTCGACCCTCAACTTTCAAGCGGCGTCCAAGTGGCGATATCAATGCGTGTGTGTGGTGTCATGGTTTGGCTTTGGATCATCTCTTTGTAGAGGTCCAGGGCCTCTTCGAGATTCTTGATTCCCGGCAGAGCCTTGTGCAGACGCTCGCGATAGACGATGACCTCGTCGACGGCGGGAGCAGACTCGAGCATGCCGTCTTGGGTGGCGTTGGGAATTCGCCGAGCCAGTGCCTTCTTCGCGATTTCTCGGAGCTTGGGCTCGAGGGGACTCTCGGGAGCCGCGACCCAACAAAACTCCTGGCCCGACGAGGACGTTATCCCAGGGGCGGATTTCTCGAACAACCGAATCAAATCGCCCGAGATGAAATCGTCGAGTTCGTCTTCGGGAGTTTCGGGGGTGGACCCGAGATGCGAGAAATACATTCGCACGACGTCCTCGGTTTGGAGGTGGCGTTCGAGGAATGTTTCGGCTTCGATCAGCATGGCCGGAACGAGAGTCCGCAAGACCGACGTGGACGTCATGCAAACTTGCACCAACGCCTTGAACTTCTTGCGAATGAGCTTCTGGACGGAAGTGTCGAATTCGGTTCTGTCTTCTTCGGTCAAGCTGCGTTCCAGTCGGCGGACGGCATCGCCCAGAGAACCAACGCGTTCGGGAAAGATGAACTGCCCGAAGTGTCCGTGGTTTTCATTCGCTGGCTTTGGTGCTTCGGCACGCCCATTGAGTTCCGAGTTCTCGGTCGATTCCGTTCCCTCGGTTGGCGATTCGTCTGCGAACGCTTGAAACTTCCCTCGCAGTTCCCGTAACCGATGCCGGCAAAAGTCGACTTCCCGGAGTTGATCGGAGAGGAGGCCGCGCAACGAAACGTAATAATGACCAACCGCCTCGAGGACCTGGGCTTGGTAGCGGATCTTTGGATAGGACTGCAACAGCCGGATCAGTCGCTCGGTCGTGTCCGCATCGCGATTCGTCCCCGAATTCGTCTTGCGTGTGAACGAGAGCCGCCAGCCTCCGGTCTCTTTCACCGACGTTTGCTCCGGGTACTCGATCAACGCGGTCAATTCTTGGTACTGGTGGAGGGCCTTCTCCGCGAGTTCTTTGGCCAGTTCTTCCTGGTGTTCGATGGCGGCGGAGACCAGCGCCGCGAATTGGCGGATGTTTTCCTCGGCGGCGGCCAGTCGATACTGGGGGGACTCGATGAGCCGCACGAACAACTCGGCCAACTTTACCTCACACCGGCTTGCGAATTTCCGGAAGAATTTCTTGAGCGCCCTGCCGACTTGACCATTGTTTTGATCGTTTTGCGGACCAACGCCGACAGCTTCTTGTGCCTCGGGAACGCCAAGCAATTCTTCAATTTTGTGAGTCGTCTGGACGATCGTGCCCATCGAAAGTTTCGGTTCGGGGGCCCTTCCTCTGGCCGGTTTGCCTTGTTGTTCGTGCAACTGTTGAACGATTTCAGTCAGTGGCGCGGTAATCGCCTTGATCGTCGTCTGTGGATCTTCGCCGAGAATCTCCGCGCATTTGTCCCGGGCCCTTTCGATGAGTCGCTCGGGAGCAAGGTCGAAATCGTCCCACTGCTGTTCGACCCAATCTTTAATGCCTTCGGCGAGGACGCTCGCGTCTTTGTCCATCCATCCGTCGACGAGTTGTTGGCACAAGGATTCGGCGGCCATCCGCAAAAGCCGACGTCGCGGCCAATGAATGCGTTGGAGTCCACACGTCTGGAAGACGGCCCGTTGGCTCGGGTCCTTGACACGTCGGTAGTGGGCTTCTGCCCACGCGTGTCGCGTGTCGTCGACCTTCCGGCCCAGTGGTGTGAGGTTCTCGGTGAAGATGAGTTTGGCAGCCAGTTCCGCTCCGGGCGGCGGGCCTTTGCGATGCCCCGACGATTTGTTCGACGACCGCGAATCCTTCTGCTCGGCAGGTAACAAGACACACCGTTGGTAGGGCGGTCCCGTGTCGATCAGCATTCCTTTTTGGAGGGTTTCGTCTCGTTCGTCGTAAAACGCCGAGAAGGTGTGTTCTGGGTGGCTGAAGTGCTGCAGCTCGGTGAGGGCCGCGAGGGAATTCGGTTGCGCGGGCGTAGACTGGTTCCCGCTCTGCTTGGGCGGGAGCAAAAACATGCCGACGACGTCTGGTTGAGAAATCCCTAGCCGACGAAGGACCGATTGCACCACGTACCCCAGATCGATGAACATCCCGCTGCCAGTTCCACCACCGAGGCTCGTGATGACGTAGACGCGAGGGACAGCGGTCCGAACGCCTAAGGAGGTGCGATGGCTCGCGAGTTTCAAGGCTTCGGGGTCGATACACGCGCGAAGCTCGGTCTCCACCCGACGGACAATCGAGCGATAGTGATCGATGAACGCCAGGCGCCCCAACGCACGCCACCCGTCCGGGACTCCGTCGCGAGGAATTCGGTAGAGCATCTTGGGGTGGAGCCACTTCTCCAGCGCTCCCTTTGCCCCGGGCTTCAAGTAATGACTCGCCCGGTGTAATTGGACGTGGAGTGTTTCGGTCTGGAGCAGGGCCGCCCCACTTCCCCGAGTGCTGTTCTTGAGGCTCTCCGAATCCGTGTCGAGGTACAAGAAACGCAGATGCGGCAGATGGCTCAACCCGCCATAGACGTCGAGCATCTGTTGGCGATATTCCTGTAGAGCAAGTTGTCCGAACGAGCCCAAGCCGACGAGCAACGTCGGCATCAGGGTCCCTTCGCTATCGGTCCGCAGTCCGCTGAGGAGTCGAAGCCGGTCTGCCGTCGAGGTCCCACTGCCGGATGGGGTTCTTGCCAGCAGGCCTTTCAAATCGGCGCTCGGGACTCGTTCCGTGTTTGCCGAGTCCGCCTTCCTTGGGACATCTTCGTCGGTGGCGGGTTTCGTGGGCGAACCGGTCAAGATGCCCGACGAACCGGAGCTCTGGGGGTCGCTTGTTAAATCGTCGGAGTCCGGGCCATCTTCTTCCCACGGAAGCGGAGGCGGAGCGAAGCCGCCCCGATCCGGCCTGAGGTCGGGACGCTGTTCGGTGGCCAAGGACCCGGTCGAAGGAGGATCGTCGGAAAACCGCTCCCCCATGCCTTTGGTCGGGGCACTTTTGTCCGGAAGCGAATCGCCCTTGATGATCAGCGAATCGAAATTCTCTCCCGCCGAATTCATCAGGGCTTCGACGAACTCGGTGCACGAGGGATACCGTTGCTCGGGAGTTTTGCTGAGGGCGCGGGCGATGGCCGGCCTGTCCTCCTCGGGCAACGAAGATAAGTCCGGCGTGGCCTGAAGGTGCTGGACGATGAGCTGGCGAACTGTCGTCCCGGCGAATGGGCGTTTGCCCGTGAGGATTTCCTGGTAGACGATGGCGAGGCTATATTGGTCACTGAATCGGCTCACCCATCCGTCGAACGTCTCGGGGGCCGCGTAGACAGGGGTGACTCCACCAGTCACCGACGCGACCCACCCCTCCAGGTCTTTTACGAGCCCGAAGTCCGCGACCTTGACGTGGTTGTGTACCAAAAACAAGTTCTGGGGCTTGATGTCGAGGTGCTGCAGCTGGTACTGATTGTTCATCAAGTCCAGCGCCTCGGCGGTCTCTCGCAGGTAGCCGAGGAGTTCTTCGCGTGGGATGCCTTTCTTGCCGAGACGGCGGAATTCTTTGTATCGATCCCAGAGCGTTTTGTCAGCCAGTTCCATCACAATGATGAGCTGGCCATCAATAATGTCGTAGCGTTCGAGCGAGAGAATGTAAGGGTGGTGAACGGATTGGACGCGCTTGAGGGCCTTGAGTTCTTGGTCCGCGCGGGCCCCTTCGTCGTCGGCTCCTTCGATATCGCCGTAGACAAATTTGATCGCTTTGAAGAGCCCACCTGGGGCCTCGGCCTTCCAGACTTCGCCGAAGCCTCCACCGCCCAAGCGTTCAATCAGCCGGTACCCTGGGATGGGCTCGGCCTGGCTTTGCACTTTTATCGCCATAAGAAGCAGGTGGTAATGGTTGGGGTTTAATGGTCCGCGTTTCCGGGCTGGCCTGGTTGTTCGTCCGGGAAATGACAACTCGTTGTCATCCAGACGCTCGGGCCTCCGGTTTCGGAACCCAGCAGCATCTTGGTTGCGTCTCGCCAGCCACCCAGCTGCGTCTCCAGATCACGATTTGTTGTGAGTCGTTCGGCCACGGAGCGCCCTCCGAATCGGAGAGCCCTGTAGGCCTGACGCTCGACATTCGCGTGTCTTTCGGTCGTTTGTTGGTCCGACGGGTTGACGCAAACGACTTCCACGTACTACGAGGAAGGGGTCTTTTCCGAATCCAGACATCACGTCCAACGAGGGAAAGGGCCTCGCCCAACGTGATCGGTACTCTTCAAGACCAATAAACTCTAGCTCGTAACCTAAGTGTGGGCAAATCAGTATTTCGGAAGGAAAAATGGAAAGCTCGAAGGGTTGAGGGTCGGAGAGTTGAGGGTTGGGGTTGGTTTTTTGAGCCGCGGAGCGGCGACATGTTGTAGGCGTGGCCGGGAGTCCGCGTAAAAAGAGACCAAACCACCTCCCATGCGGACTTGCGCCCACTCTCAACTCTCGACCCTCAACTCACGGTCGACTCATGCCCACAAAGTTTCCATCGTTCTCCCGAGCCAGGGCCCAGAGAAAGGCCCCGACCTCGGGACTTTCGAAGAAGTAACCGATGGCATTAATTCGGACAGGAACCTTTCCGTTCTCCGGTGCATTCCAAAGTTGCTTGAGGGATTCGCGAACGAGAGTCGTGAGGTACGTCGTTCGCTGGACGCCGCGAAGATTTTCTAAATGGTCGGCATACTTTTTTGGCAGATTGTCGTCCGTTGGCAGTCCGTCGGAGACGAGGTAAATCGTATCGAGGCCACTCTTGCGGTACGTGAACGCTTCCTGGAAAGCTGGCCGCATTTTCGTTCCGCCGTCGGGTTTGATCGCTCGCAACGCTTTGGTCATTTCGTCGGGGCTAGTGCGTGGATTGTAAGGGATCCATTTGCCAGTTTGGCCGAGCGGATAGACCAAGCCCTCGCCGAACGCAATGACCTGGTAGTGGGTCAAGTCGGGTAAGCTTTTCATAAGCTTCCCGAGTGTCTCGCAGACTTCGTCCCACTTCTTGGGTGCCTCTTCTTTCGTGTCCTTCATACGCATACTTCCGGACACGTCGACGAGAAACATGACTTTCTTGCCAGTCAGGTGGATGCCCGCAAATCGATTCGTGACGGCAGCTCGGAGACGGCGTTGTTCTTGGGCCAGGATTCTCTGACTGGCCTGCAGATTTTGGATCGTTTCCCCGGCCTGGGCGAGTGATTTCTGGGATGCTTTGGCCTGCAGCTTGAAAAAATTATTCTCGGTCAACAGGGCTTCGATCTCGGCATTGAGTTTCGCGATCGTCTTTTCCTTCGTGCTCGCGTTCTTGTCGGATAACGAAGCCTGGGCCTAGTATTTTCCGAGTTTCGAAGCGTAGTCCTTGGCCTTCTTGCGCAGAAGGGCAACGACCAATTTCAATTCCCCCCGGTCGTTGGTGGCCTCCTCCAATTCCCTCCGGAGTTTCGCAATCTCTTCCGTCGAGAGTTTGAGCTTGCCCGTGAGCCTGGAAGTCTCCTTCTTGGAAGACTTGATTTTCAACCACAGGTCGTTGTTCATTTGTTTGGCCAGCCGAACTGTCTCCAACACGTCGGCATAATCCGACTTGGCCTTTCCGAGTTGCGAGGTGAGTGTCCCGACCGTGCCTTTGACGTTTCGCAAGACGATTCCCTGGGCCTTCAGTTCTTTCTCGAGTGCGGCAATGGCCGTGACCTTTTGGTCGAGGAGTTTTTCGAGGGCTGCAATCCGCCGCGCACTTGCGAGGAGTTGGGCCGTGAGTTTTGCCTTTTGGTCCTTGGTTCGGTTCCAACTCTTCAGAATGAGGTCGTGTTTTTTCTTCGCGGCTTCCAGGTCGGAGACCAGCGTCTTCTTGGTGGCCTGGAGAGACTGTTCCTGCAGTTGGAGCGTAGAGAAGTCGGCCTTGGTCGATTTGTATTTGCTCGTCATGGCTGCGAGTAGTTTGGTCGTCTCGTCGAGTTCCTTCGTCTTCCGGGTGAGTTCTTTTTCGGCCTTGGCGTTGGCAGCGGCCTTCCGTTTGGCCTCGTGGGAATTGACGAGCCACAGCAGCACGACACAACCGAGGGCGCAACTGAGCACGTCCACCATCGAGAGATTGAAAATCGTCGGGATTCGATGTCGGGTGGCCATGTTCGCTCTCCTCAAGGTGAAAGGTGGAAGGTGGAAGGTGGAAGGTCGTGTTCTTCGGCGGCTCCCATTTTCCCAGGCCGTTGGCCTGGGCGTGGAGGAATCGGATCCGTTTTCCTTTCACCTTTCACCTTTTACCTTTCAACCCTCAACTTCCCCAAGAAATCGCAAAATCGGTCCTTGCGGCCCAAGCCGTATCCAATCCCCCGATTGCAGCCAAACCAAATTCGTGGCGGCATGTTCGTTGACCCACGTGCGATCCTGGCTCAGACCTCGGAGGATGTATTTCTGGTCCTCAAGAAATATCTCGCAATGTTGATTTGCCACTTCGGGATATCGGTGCGGGTCCAAAACCAGGTGGCATTCCTGAGAGTGTCCGACCACAAACGGCTCGTGCGGAAGTAAGTAATCTTGTCCCCGAAAATGAAGTCGCGCAGGTCCTCGTTCTATCGCCTGCGGTATCGGAAGCGGCGCCTGGGATTGGACGAACCAGGATGGCAATTCCTCAGCCAAGAACTGCGGGGCAAGCGAAAAGGCTCCTCGGCAACCGGCATCCGGGGGCAAGAGAATGATCGACGCAACGGCAGAAAGCGAGTTCAGTTCCTGCCCCGTGTTCCGTTGCTGGTAATGTTCGAGATTTCCGACCACGCCCGGGAGCAACGAACCTTGGTGGCTCACGAGAAGGACCGGCGAGGTGTGTCCTTCCGAACGAAGGTGACGTAAGGCGTTGGAAACTTCCGAGACGATCTCTTGCGTCAACGATTTACAAAAACCCAGGGTGTGTTCGGGCAGCAACACAAAATGATGGAACTGGTCGCGGGTTCGAAAGGTCACGTTCGCGACGTGCCCGTAAACGCACTGTTCCATGATCGGCTGGAGTTGCATGTAAAGGGCTTGCTCGGCTGCGGGACAATCTCTTGGATCGCGGCGTGTGTGTTGGATGCAGTGGTCGGCCAGTCCATCGAGAACCTTTTGGTGCCAGTGGCGAAGCCCAAGATGCTCGTACCCGAACGTGTCGAGGATCTCGGCATTTCCTTCCTCAGTCTTCAGGAGTGAGAGCCAGAACATGTGTTCGTCGAGGTCGAGCAAGATCGCCGAGCCCGTCCAGGGATGTTCGGCGTAAGCGCTCAATACGTTCGCCAACGGACTTGCAATGATCCCCGCGACAGGCAAACCCGACTCGACCGAGAGATGAATGAAGACTTCGAGTTGGCGTTTCGAAAGGTATGGCGGAACGCAATACGTGACGCCAGAAGGATACGGCGAGACGGCCAACACACGCCGGAGGACACGCCGGACGGAAGCACACGGGTCCGGTGCCAAGAAAGTTTCCGCGCGATGGAGTCTCGCGACCGGAACGGCTTCGGGGACTTGGTGTAAGAAGTTCGTGTGGGCGTACTGGGACCGCTCCCGACAGACCAACCGAGCGGCTCGCCCGACGCTGGCCTCGGTTCCTTCCAAGTTCAACACCATCGACAGCTCTTTGTCCGGCGGTTCCAGCGGCAGGGCGCACGGAAAGTCGTCGGGCAACCCGACGACCGCACGCACTCGACTCGCATCGATGTCCAGACTCAAAAAACTCATGGAGCACAAGTCAAGAGCCGAGAGTCAGGAGTCAAGAGCCAAACGTGTTTCGGTCTCTTGTCTCTTGTCTCTTGTCTCTTGTCCTCTTTATGGAGTTAGCTTCGTCCCTCGGCTGCCGAACGGAGCTGCCGTCCGGCGAGAATAGTCGATTTCGGTGGAACTGTGTCCGTGGGGTTCCTTCACGGCGGCCTCGGGTTCATACAAACGGTTGACGAGGTGTTCGGTGCAATACGATTGGCAATCGATGACAAGTGCTTCCTCTTCCCGCTGAACGGTGTGCAGGAGGAACATCACGCCCAAGCTGAGCACCAATGCAATGAGCGTGCAATCGAAAGCCACGTTGAGATGTTCGGTCGCGCCTTGAATGAACTGAGACGTTTCGAGATCCGTGTGCCCGGCCATCGTCAAGCTACCGGCCAACCCTCGAACGGTCCCCAAAAAACCAATGGCCGGAATCGCCCAGGCTAAATAGTGGACAGTCGCCATGGTCGCGACGAGGCGCCCGAGGTCGACCTCGGCTTGCGTCCGGATGGCCTCGCTCGCGTCCTTGCTGGAGCGAGTCAGCATGAACTTTCCCAAGGCCAGGCGAATCAAGTTCCCGAGGATGAAAGGTCCCTTATCTTGCATGACTTGCTCGGCCTTGCGTTGCAGTGGCCGCGCGTCTTCGACGAGGATTCGGTCGCCTTCCTTCGTGGGGAGCAAATTGAATTTGAAGGCCCGGCGCTGGCGGCGGACCTCTCCGTATCGACTGAACAAGATCAAGCAGCCCCAGGTGAAACAGCAATAACACGCGATTTGCTCGGGGCCGAATAACAGACGCCCCCAACGTTCGGGAGTCCAACTCGACCACATGGCCGCGCCTAAATTGGGGGACAACCATTGCCAGATGGGAACGCAAATGGCCCCGACGATCACGACCGTGAACACCAGGAGGGGCAGTTCGCGTGTTGGCTTGTGAGATAATTTCAGCGGCATGAACGCATCCCTACTAGCTTGCTCCGCCGAGATTCGAACGGCGCGAGAAATCGTATTCGCGGCGAGGCTCATCCTTGAGTCACCATCGAAAAGTCGTGCAGGCCGGACGGGAACGTCCAGCGCACTTTCTGAAGATCAGTGTGTACCAACACCAGGCGAATAGGTCAACGGGAGCCGTTTGGGGGACGAGGTTTGGGAGACACGGAGAACGCGGAATTTGTTGTTTTGCACGGCGGAGCCGTGGAACGAGAAAAACATACCAACCCGAAGTGCAAGCGGGGAAACTCAAAAGACCAAAGCGAATGGCACACGGGGAACGGGAAATTAATGATTGTCGAGATTTGAGTTTTGAGTGTGGAAGTGTGACGGCGTCCGAAACCAAAGCAAAAACAAAGACAAAATACCAAAGCGGCAGCACGCTGCCGCAATCCAAAACTAAAACAAACAAAGACGAAGGTCACGGCACACGGAGTGTGCCTACTACTTCTGGTCACGGCACACGGAGTGTGCCTACTACTTCTGGTTACGGCACACGGAGTGTGCCTAC
>CAYYUU010000125.1:0-11589 GCA_964474955.1 uncultured Alcaligenaceae bacterium
TTTACTTTTCTCGGGCATCGGGAAAGCTGGAGTATCGGCGGGGTGTGGTGAGCTTTACCGACGTTCTGGGCGAACTCGCTTCGCAAGCGAGTGCGGAGAAATTCAAGAAGGCGATCATCGCGGGTTCGGGGACCGCCCAAGTGTTTCCGCTTCGGTCGCTGCGCACGAAGTGGATGGCGCGGAATATACCGATTTCGTTTGTTCGGAAGAAGCTGAAGTTTGAAGTGCTGAAGAACTTTTCGCGGAGCGAAAAGCAACTTTCTCGGACTCAAAAGACACACAACTTTTCGCGGAGCGAAAAGCAACTTTCTCAACAAACCGCACCAACGAACACAGTCCAAGGATTTATCTCCGGAGCACTGGAAGCCGATGTCCCCCTTGCGAAAATTCGCGAGTTGGGTTCCTGGAATATACAAGGGAACGTCTTAGCAAGGGGGAGCCTTGCGAGTGTGGAGAAGATTCAGACTTTCGCGGAGATTTCTCTTCGCGAGAACACTCTGGAAGTTTCGAAATTGCAAATCGACGCGGCACGGGGGCAAGTGAGCGGGCAATTTCGACTCGAACTCTCACAAGATTATCCCTTCAGTGGCCGCGTTAATCTCGGAGGTATTTCGCTCACGACTCTTCGGAAATTTGTACCCGAGATTCCGGAGCAGTTATCGCTGACGGGTATTCTCACTACTCAAATCGAAGGAAAAGGGACCTTGTCTCCCTGGAAATTCCAGGTGAGTGGATCAACGGAAGTCGCGGACATTACTTACCAGAGCAAACAACTTGGCAAAGCGACGCTCCTTTGGGAGACAAATCCGAAGCGCATCAAAGTAACGAACTTGAATTGGAATGGACCAGCTGGTGCAGTGAGCGGGCAAGGATCATTGAGTCTGGAACCGGACTTGAGCGGACAATTGACCCTTCGGTTGAACGACGTAAGGTCGGACATTCTGTTCCCCAAACAAAGCGAAGGGAAAATCAACGGAAGTGTGAAGGTAACGGCGAGGGACTTGGCGTTCGCAGCGAAGCGAAGTGTGTCTGGCACGGTCTCGCTGACTTCGAAGACTTTCCGCTGGGGACAGATCGCCGTCTCCGAGATTGTAGGTGCGTTCAATCACTCCAAGGCCGGACTACGTTACGAAGGAGGTGCTCGAACTCTCGGCGGGCAAGTCGCGTTTCAAGGTGCCTTTGCGCCTAGCAATGAAGAGGGCGGCAAAGTTGGTCGCGGAACGGCGGTGCTCAAGAAGCTGAGTGTTTCGCGGGTCATCGCAGCCCTTGGGACGAAGAAACCCGCTGTCGACGGCGTGCTCGATGGCACCGTGGAATATTCGCAAAAGCCAGGGGACCGATTCCCGGTTGGGGAAGCTCAACTTCACATCGACAAATTGTCCGTCGAGGGTAATTCTCTTGCAATAGTCCAGGGGCGGGCGAATTGGGATTCTAAGATAGCCACGGCGACAAATGTCAGTGGTTCTCTCGGGAAAGGGACACTCAGGGGGAAGGCGAAACTCGGCCTCGGGGACGGTGCCTTGAGCTTTGTGGTGCGGCTTTCCAACGTCGATCTCAAATCTTTGTTCGCAGATCGAAGAGCGAAAAAAGCGGCGGTGCAAGGTTTAGCGGTTGTTGTGATTCGAGGATCGGGCAAAGAGACGATTCGTGGGAGTGCGCGGGTCGCGTTGCCCGCCGGTCACGTGTTCGGCGTCTCGGTGCGTGATTTGCGAGTACCGCTTCGCTGGGAATATCGCCAACGTGGCGGGGCCCTTGTTGCCGACGTCACCCAGGCCCAAGGACAAGTCGCTTCGGGTCGGTGTCAATTGCAGGGAGAACTTCAACTCAGTGAGAGAACGGCCTTTCGGGGTACGGTCCGCTTTCAGAGGATTAACCTGCGGCGACTCACTCGCGAGGCGAACATCCGGCAGACGCTCGTACAGGGCAAACTTCGTGGGACTGTTCAATTCGCGGCGCGCGACTATCGAACGATCAAAGATCTCGACTTAAAAATTCAGATGGAACTTGAGTCGTTCCGGGCTGCGTCTCTTCCGCTGCTGGATCCAATTCGAAGGGTCTTGCGGTTTTCGCCGAGCGTGCGGTTTCATGCAGGCCGCGTCGTTGGTCGGCTTCGCCGCGGCCTCTTGCGTCTCCAGGAGTTGACTCTCCAATCCGACGCCGTGCAGCTGTATGCGACCGGAACAGCTACGGTGGACGGTCGGTTGGATCTGGACGTCACGGCCAACACGGGTCAGCTGAAAGTCACTCCCCGGCTGTTGCGATTAGTCGGAATTCAAATTTCCGAGCGGGGCCTCATTCCTGGAAACATGCTCGACCGAGCTCGAAACTTGCTCACGCCGAAGCTCGTCTCCCTCCGTGTGACTGGCACGACCCGCACCCCCACCATCCAAATCCGCCCACGGTTCGAGTTAGTCGCGGAAGCGGTAAGGTTCTTCCTGGCATCAAGCCGATGACACCTCAACCGCCAAACTTGGCTGCTGCTCTTGTGTAATCGCCTCCGCAGCTGCATTCTATAAAGTTACTTTTCCGAAAATCTTTTCCCTTCTGCACGACTTCCAAGGAGCGAGGAAACAACCCGTGAGCGTTCTACCGGATTGGAAAATTGCGGAACAAATCAAAATCGAACCGTTCGCCGAGGAAGCCCTTCGTCCTGGCGTCATCTCTTACGGCGTCAGCAGTTATGGTTATGATGTACGTGTGGGGCGGCGGTTCAAGGTATTCACCAACGTGTACGGAGCCTTGATCGACCCAAAAGACTTTAGCTCTGCCGCGTTCGTGGACATCGAAGCCGATTCGTGTCTAATTCCGCCCAACAGTTTCGCCCTTGCCGAGACGGTCGAATACTTCGAAATTCCTCGGGATGTTTTGGCAATATGCCTAGGAAAAAGCACGTATGCTCGATGTGGTGTTATCGTCAATATAACGCCCTTGGAGCCGGAATGGCGTGGAAAAATAACCATCGAAATTAGCAACACGACACCACTTCCGGCGAAGATTTATGCCAACGAGGGAATCGCGCAGATTTTGTTCTTCCGTGCCGAGTCCTCGTGTCGAGTCAGTTATGCGGATAAACACGGCAAATACCAGGACCAACCTGGGCTCACCTTGCCATTTGTCTCTGGCGAGGGAAACGGCAGCGGGCAATAGTAACCATTGGGGTTCGGGATAGCCGCGGGGGCTTCTTTGGAACTACTGACCTTGAAATGTACAAGCGTTTAGTATATCCTCACATTATACACAAACCGACCCCATCCCAGCCGATACCATTTTCTCGTATCCGCACGAAATACAACGTTGAAATCCGCCCTGTTAGTGCCACGGGGTTAGGGGAGATGCTATGCAAATTGCACGACGGTACACTACCGAAGGTCGAGACCCGTTTGCCACGTTCACGTTCGTCTCGCGAACATCGCGCATCACGAACCCTGATGGTTCTGTTGTTTTTGAAATGAAGGGACTGCTCGCGCCGGAGCACTGGTCCCAGGTCGCCGTGGACATTCTCGCCCAGAAATACTTCCGCAAGGCCGGGCTCCCTGCCCAATCGCTCCGCGTGAAAGAAGACGGCGTTCCCGAATGGCTCCAGCGAAGCCGCCCCGTTCAGGGAGATCCCTGTATCGAGCAGGAGACCGACGCACGACAAGTGTTTCGGCGACTCGCAGGATGTTGGACTTATTGGGGGTGGAAGGGTGGCTATTTTTCGAGCGAAGGTTACGCTCGAACATTTTTCGATGAAATTTGCTACATGCTTGCTGCTCAAATGGCAGCCCCGAACAGCCCGCAATGGTTCAACACGGGATTGCATTGGGCGTATGGAATCGAAGGGCCCCCGCAAGGGCACCATTTCGTAGATCCAATGACGGAAAAGCTTGTTCGTGCGGGTTCGGCCTATGAGCGGCCAGCTCCACACGCTTGCTTTATCCAATCCATTAAGGATGATCTAGTGAATGAAGGCGGCATCATGGACCTTTGGGTTCGTGAGGCAAGGATTTTTAAGTATGGCTCGGGCACCGGAACGAACTTCTCGAATTTGCGAGCCGAAGGAGAACCGCTTTCGGGTGGCGGTCGATCGAGTGGTCTTATGAGTTTCTTGAAGATAGGTGATAGGGCAGCTGGCGCTATCAAGTCGGGAGGGACAACGAGAAGGGCCGCAAAAATGGTCGTTCTAGACCTTGATCACCCGGATATAGAAGATTTTGTTAGCTGGAAGGTGAACGAAGAGCAGAAAGTTGCCTCGCTCGTGGCTGGCTCACAGGCCCTCAGTCGCCATCTCAACAACATCATGAAGGTCTGCCACACGTGGCCCAAAAAGGAAGACGCGTTCGACCGTTCAAAGAACACCGACTTGCGGCAAGCCATCGGTGACGCTCGTCGTGCGCTGGTGCCGGTGAATTATATAGAGCGTGTCTTGCAACTCGCCAAGCAGGGTTTCACGTCGCTTGAGTTCGAAGAATATACGACGGATTGGAATTCGTCGGCGTATGCAACCGTCTCGGGGCAGAACAGCAATAACTCGGTGCGAGTCCCCAACGATTTCATGCAGGCCGTCGAGCGGAATGATCCTTGGCATTTATATTGGCGAACCGAGAAGGTGAAAGCGTCTCAGGAAGGTCGCCCACCTCGCCCGCGGCGGACTTTGCAAGCCCAAGAGTTGTGGGACCAGATCGCGTATGCCGCGTGGTCGTGTGCCGATCCCGGAGTTCAGTTCGACACGACGATCAACGAATGGCACACTTGCCCAACTGATGGGCGGATCAATGCATCGAATCCGTGCTCTGAATATCTATTCCTCGACGACACCGCTTGCAACCTGGCCTCACTCAACTTGCTGAAGTTTTACGACGCCGAGCAATCGAAGTTCGATGTTGATTCGTTCCTCCACGCGACTCGGATTTGGACGTTGGTCCTCGAAATCTCGGTCTACATGGGCCAGTTTCCGAGTGAATCCGTCGCCCAAAAATCGTATGACTATCGAACGCTCGGGCTCGGATACGCGAACATGGGTTCGCTGTTGATGGTTCAGGGATTGCCGTATGACTCGGCCGAAGGACGGGCCCAGTGTGCCGCCGTCACTTCGTTGATGCACGCCAGGGCGTACGCCACATCTGCAGAGATCGCGAGCGAACTTGGCGCGTTCCCTCGCTACGAGGCGAACAAAGATGCGATGTTGCGAGTCGTTCGCAACCACCGGCTCGCCGCCCACGATGCACGCCCCTCCGAATATCATGGGTTGACGATCACGCCAACGGGCATCAACTCGGACCACACGCCGGATTATCTCGCCGAAACGGCGCGGCGCGAAAGTGACCGCATGGTCGAACTTGGTGAGCGACATGGTTTCCGGAACGCCCAGGTGACTTGCATCGCTCCGACCGGCACGATTGCGTTGGTGATGGACTGCGACACGACCGGCATCGAGCCCGACTTTTCTCTCGTGAAGTTCAAGAAGTTGGCTGGCGGCGGCTACTTCAAAATCATCAATGCGTCGATTCCTCCGGCGTTAGGGAAGCTCGGCTACAACCAGCGGCAAATCGAAGACATCGTTCGGTATTGCCGCGGAACGGGAACGTTGCAAGGGTGCCCGCACATCAACCGCGAATCCCTTAAGGCCGCTGGGTTCACCGACGAGGTCATTAAGAGGGTCGAAGCGCAGTTGCCCGGTGCGTTCGAGCTGTCCTTCGTCTTCAACCGGTGGACGATCGGCGACGACTTCGTGAAGGACGAGTTGCAAATCTCCGATTACAAGCTGAACGATCCAAACTTTGATTTGCTCGAGGCTCTCGGATTCACGAAAGACCAGATTGCCGAAGCCAACGAATATGTTTGCGGGACGATGACGATCGAAGGCGCGCCACACCTCCGTGAAGAACATTATCCCGTCTTCGACTGCGCGAACAAATGCGGCAAGAACGGGAAACGATATCTGAGTGCGGAATCCCACATCCGAATGATGGCCGCCGCCCAGCCATTCATCTCCGGAGCGATCAGCAAGACGATTAACATGCCGCACGAGGCAACGATCGAAGACGTCAAGAACGCTTACGACCTGAGTTGGCGATTAATGCTCAAGGCCAATGCGCTCTATCGTGATGGGTCGAAACTGAGTCAGCCGCTCAACAGCGTCGCCGACATCGACGACGCATTCGAGGACGTCGCCGCCGAAGCCAAGGCCGCACCCGTCCAGATCGCCGAAAAAATCGTGCATCGATATATCGCACGGCGAAGACGATTGCCCGACCGACGCGCCGGATACACCCAAAAGGCGCGGATCGGGAACCACAAGATTTACCTTCGGACCGGCGAATACGACGACGGAACACTCGGCGAAATCTTCATCGACATGCACAAGGAAGGGGCCGCGTTCCGGAGCATGACGAACTGTTTTGCGATTGCCGTTTCGTTGGGCCTGCAACACGGAGTGCCCCTCGACGAGTTCGTCGATGCGTTCTTGTTCACCCGATTCGAGCCGAACGGAATCGTCCAGGGCAACCCACACATCAAGATGACGACTTCGCTCATCGACTACATCTTCCGTGAATTGGCCATCACGTACCTCGGTCGGCACGACCTCGCCCACGTCTCCGAAGACGACCTGCGAGGCGACGCGATGCACACGCAACTCGACGAACCCGAATTCGAAGACGAAGAAATCGTGGCGGAGCGAGTCATCGATGTGCAAAGCCTGATGCCCGGCCCGATCTTGGCTCCCCGCACTAACCACATGAACCCGATGGTGGATTTTGCCAGTGGGCACGGCACACCGAGCAACGGAGACGCGAACAACGGAACGGCAGGAAGGCCTGGATTAGTCGCCACGTCCGTCAAGACGCAGGCTTCGCTCGACGAGAAAATCAAGCTCGCTCGAATGAAAGGGTACGAAGGTGACCCATGTCCGGAGTGTGGTCAACTGACATTGGTCCGTAGTGGCTCGTGTGCGAAGTGCGATACGTGCGGTGCGACTTCGGGATGTAGTTAGGGCGATTCACACTTTGAAGCCTTTGTTGGAACGCTGCTCATTACCAATCCAATCCGGTCGGTTGTCCATCTGCGGGCAAGAGCACGTTTTGCCACAGGCCACCTGAAACGTTTTGGTTCAACCGTTTGACGCTTGCGTCGGCCATACACACGGCAATCGATGAGGTCGTGAACGATTGGGGAATGTCGGGATTGCAATTTGCCTCGTTCGGAGCGAACTGAAACGTCCCGCCGCCTGCGGTCGGGAGAATCTGTCCAAAGAACGGACCAAAGGTAACGGTGCTGGCGGCGCCCTTCGATGTGTCGAAATAGGCCCCGCGAACGTTCGGCACCGCCCAGTTGCTTCCACCGCTTCCGCAATTCCCATACTTCGTCGCGTACATGAGCGTGTTTGATTGGCCGTCGCGTATCTCGTTGAGCTTCCGGGATCCCTTGACCATCGGGAGCTGTTGCTGGTCGAGGGGTTGCGTCAGGTCCATGAACAGCTGGGCGTTCGCAGCGTAGTTCGCGACTCCAAGACCTTGGTTCGAAATGCCATCTGGCGCAAATTGGTCTTCGGGCGAGCTATAGGTTTTGATGACCGTGCGTTGCCACGGCACGGTTTTGTATCGTGTCACATCGAACGCAATGTCCGCCACGTTCTTCTCTTCCAAGTACGGCAGCAAGGCGACGAACATCGTGTGGTAGACCTTTTGATCCCCGACCGGTCGGGTCGGGTCCGTGAAAGCAAACATCAAGGCCGACGGAAGTTTTTTGCTCCGGCTCTTCTGGGCATAGTTGACCGTTGCCATACCAACATTCTTCATGTTGTTTGCGGTCTCCATACTGTCGGACGTCGCGCGAAACTTCTGGACCGCAGGCAAAATCAGCCCAATCAGAACTACGATGATTCCCAGGACAACAAGTAGTTCGGTTAAGGTGAAGCCAGAACGGCGACGAGGCATCTTGAATCTCCTGGAATCAGGGAGCGTGGGAAATGAAATAGATATATCTGGGTAAATTTTAGACGCAGAAAATAAACACGGACAATGCATATTTATCTCTAATGTACTGCGCAACGCTCCCGAAAAGAAGGATTTTCTGGCGAAGTAAAAAATCCTCGGGTTGGTGAGTTGCCCTGAGCTTCAGGCCAGGTTATCATTCCATCCTGATTGAGAGCAACTTTCGTCTTCCTACCTTCGAGGGTTCCATGCTTCGTTTTTCCACACTCCTGTCCCTTGTCGGGCTCCTGTCGTGCCTGGCACTCTCTTCGAATTCTCTGCTGGCTCAAGAAAAAGCAGAAGGCGTGAAGATGATCGTTGCAGAGGGCGAAGGCGCAAAATATTGGCCCGGTTGGCGCGGTCCGACGCGACAAGGGCTTGTGTTGTCGGGTCAATATCCGGACAAATGGTCGCCCAAGCAAAACGTTATTTGGAAAGTCGAAGTTCCCGGCAATGGCAACTCTTCGCCGGTCGTTTGGGGCGACAAGATCTTTCTGACCTCGGCGATTGGCGGGGCGAACAAGCGTGCCGTTCTGTGTTTTCGTCGATCCGACGGCAAGCTCCTCTGGACCGGTAAAGTGCCCCAAGGAGCGGACGAAAAAGCCTACTGGAAAAACGGTTTCGCGTCGGGCACGCCGGCCACCGACGGCAAGCATGTCTACGCCTACTTTGGCAATCGAGGGCTCGTGTGCTTCGACTTCGACGGGAAAATCGTTTGGCACCACGAACTCAAGGCGATGAATGCCTTGCACGGGATGGCCTGTTCGCCGCTACTTTACAAGGACAAGGTCATCATCTTTCAGGAAGCCCGCGGAGCACGCAGGGCACCTCGCGGAAAAAAAGCTGGCTTCATCCTCGCGCTCGATAAGAAGACCGGCAAGACGATTTGGAAGACTCCTCGGAAAGAACGAGTAGGTTGGGGCTCGCCGATCGCCATCGGAGTGGATGGACGAGATCAGATCGTCGTCAGCAGCTCATTTTCGGTCTACGGTTACGATCCGCAAGACGGCAGCTTCATTTGGAATTGCAAGGGCAACACCGTCGAAGTCATCCCAACGCCGGTGGTGGGACATGGACTCGTTTACTGTTGCTCGGGGCGACGAGGGCCAACCCTCGCGATCGATCCTTCGGGGAAAGGCAACGTCACCAACAGCCACATCAAATGGTCCGTCAAAACGGATTCACCGTTCGTGCCGAGTCCTCTGCTCTACAAGGGCTACTTGTATTCTGTCAACGACATTCTTGGCGAGATTCGTTGTTTCGATGCCAAGACGGGCGAGAAGATGTGGGAAAAACGATTTCCTGTCGATGCCGCCAAACACGGGTTCTCCGCATCCCCGATTGGGGTCAACGGCAAGGTCTATTTCATCAGCGACAAGGGCAACGTGTACGTGTTCAAGGCCGGACCAAAATACAACTTGCTCCACGTAAATCAGCTCGGGGAGAAGACGCTTGCGACACCCGCCTTGGTCGATGGTCGGTGGTATGTACGGACGCGCCAACACCTTTATTGCTTCGGCGTCGAAAAATCTTAACTCCCCTCAGCGAGAAACTTGCGGGGACGTCAAAGCGTACATCATGACGGCCGAACTGCAAGCGACGTTCAAAGAATCGATCTCACCGGACATTGGAATCGTGAGGGTGAGGTCGCATTCTCTCGACCAATCGGGAGCGAGTCCATTTCGTTCGCTCCCGAGTAGCAACGCGAAGTTCTCCAGCGTGGGCACTTGGTGGATGGGGAATGCATCTGGCGACGACGTAGTGCCGAGGATCATGACTCCTCGTTTTCGCAGCCCGCGAACGTCCGACAGCAAGTCCATCGATTCCAACACACGCATCCGAAAGACACTTCCCGACGATGCGCGAATTGCCTTTCGCGAATAAACATCTGCTCCGTGATTCCGTGGCAACGCGATTCCCGCTGCACCGAACGCGGCGGCATTTCGAATGATGGCTCCCAAGTTACTTTCGTCTGCGATTTCGGGACAGACGACGATGAACCCTTCGAAACTGAAATCCGAGAGAGACGTTGGTGATGGACGTTCGGCACATGCCAACACCCCGCGGTGAAAGTCAAATCCCACGAGTTCGTTGACCGTAGATTTCGACGCCCGCAAGAGTCGTGCGCGGCCTTCGATGAGCGGGATAAGGTCTGCGTGTTGGCCTTCGACCAACAACACCGTCCGAACTCGAAACGAAGCGGCGAGACACAGTTCGACGGGCCAACGTCCTTCCACGATGAACGTGTCGCTTCGACCCGTTCGTCTGGAAAGGCGGTAGTCTTCCAAAAGAGGATTTGGCGGAGTTTCGTTGGTTCGCATCTTGGATAGTCTCGATGAGAACGACCGGCGGATAGCGAATCGTCGCAGTTAGGTAGTGTCGCCTTTCGCTCCGCGAGAGGCGACACTACAAAATCCGACATTTGTCTGACTGTCTCATGAAATTGTAGAGGTGGGAACTTTGAATCGCCAAACTCGTGTTTTCGGTTGCGGGGCCAAAGAAGCACGAGTTTGGGATAGAGTGAAACAATAGATTAGCGAACGGAGCCCGGTCGAACGACGTAGACCGCAGGCACTGGCTCAGCATCGCGTTGCTGTGGTACGGTGTAGACTCGAACGCGTCGATACACACTCGGACGAGCCGGTTTGGCAACGGCGACTGGCGGAGTTGGTCGGTGGTCGCGGACGTAAGTCACCACGTTGGCGGGGATCACATGCTTTCGGATTCGGACAGTCGCGCCATTTCGAAAATCGGGATAGCTTTCGAACCGAACGACGGGAACGCCAAACGGATCGGGGTAGACGGCCGGCTGATGAACCGCGCAACTCGAACGGCGAATGAGTCTCGGATTTGGGTCTTGGCCGTAGATCGGAACGGTGACCAAGTAGATACGAGACTCTCGGGACTTCGCGAACACGGACGGGTATCGCTGCTTGCCGATGACGATCGTGCCGTCTTCCGAGACCGAACAACACGGAGTCCCACAGGCAGCCGAGGCAATGACTTGATACACGCGACGAGCTTGACGCCCGTCACATTTTGAACGAGCCGACGCACTAGCACAGCTGCAAGTGTTCCCGCATTGACAATTCGCACCGCAGCAAGATTGAGCCACCCGCGTCGCGCGGCCTTGATTGACCACGACAGTCTCGGAAACGTAACCGTTGGCTCCCTTCGCTCGAGCTACAACGCAGCCCGGTTGAGAAAGCCGAACACAGGCCGACATAGTCGTGTTGCCACGACGATCTTTACGAATCGGAACACAGAAATTGGGTCCGGTTGCGGTCGGCACGCCTTGAGCGAAAGGCGGGGTAATCGGCTCTTCGAAAGGAACCGGGGCCTGTTGGGCACGGCCCGAAGCATGCTGCCGGATCAATCCCAAAGTCGCCTGGACGACTCGATTGTCGGGATTGAGATTCAGGATGTTTTGGAGCAGTTGCTCGGCTTCTTGGTACCGGCCCTTTTCGCAAAGTTTTGTGGCCACGAACAGGGCCTCTCGGGTCAACCGATCGACCAAAAATCGATACCCGCCTTCGTCGTGGCGTTGCATATCGGTGGCGAATTTGGCCACCGATGGTGCACGTGGTGGGCGCTGGTACTGGTCCTGTCCTTCGGCCACAGCACCTGCCATCGGGAC
>CAYYUU010000126.1:0-11499 GCA_964474955.1 uncultured Alcaligenaceae bacterium
GGGCGAGGGACTTTGAAAAAGAAACCGTACCCAAACCAAGCGTGAACCGCTCTAAAACTGTCAACAGGAGCCATGTTGTCAACCTGGGGAGACAACACTTGACACTCCGTAAGACAAGGACGCCCAAACATAACGCGGAAGAGAATGCTTGGTTCGTTTTCTGTGGTCGCATTTGGTGAGATGTCCCACTGAGAAACGCGTACGAAATACGAGGAGAAGAATACGCCGCGCAGAGATGACATTTATTCAAGTTGACCCACTCGTTTGGACTGTTGGCTCCGCTGGTTCGAAATCGGGAAAGGTTTTCTTTTCGAAGGAGGCAACCCAGCAGAATTTTACTCCCTGAGGTTGCGACAAAAGAAAGAATTCTCGGCGGAGCAAAATTGGAACGGTCCGTGAATTTTCTGCGTGAAGACATCGAGCCGCAGTTCGATAACTTCGGGATAAGAACAGAAGGCAGGAGTCTAGATCGGAGCGGACCTCGACATGTACTCTAATAATACTAGAGTAGAGGGCCGTATGCTGAGGGCCCGAGCGAATTTGCAGAATCTTCACGGAGCAGGAGTGAAAAAAGTTCCTTCCGACGTCTGCAGAAATTGAAATCCAACCGTTGCGAGTCGCACAAGGTGTGCGTCCGGACAGACGTTGTAGACGCAGCACAGGCGAAACTGAGATGGCGAGCCTACTTGTCGCTCAATTTCAAAATCGAGCTTTGAAATTCTCAAAATTGGTCGCGGTCCTCTCTGAATTTAGGGGTGCGACAAGTCTCCAAACGGTTCGTCAACTCACCGCAGGCGCCCAAACGAGGTGTTTCTGCTCTGGGTGGGCTTTCCTCAACTCAGGGATGAGGAGGAGGAATTGCTGCGGTCCGGTGTTGTGTGGGAGACCTGAGCAGAACAAAAGCGATGGCGGCGACGGAGCTAGATCCTCACGTCGCAATCTCGAAAGAAATCGTCTTAGCCGCTTCGGTTTTCAAAAAAACGGCTGAGTGGAACAAAAAATGCTGTCTTGAAAACCATCGTGTCCGTTGAATTTGACAGTCTTTGGAATTTTTTGCTGGATATTCGGGTAGCCACGAACATTCGATCCGACCCTCACCGAAACATGACGTTTCGGCAACTCTCCAGCCAAAAGATTCTGTGTTGCGAGGGCGGAGCAGAACTCTACCTTCGGCGAAGGTGGACAGATTTACAAGAGCCGCACTTTGGTTCGTCTCAGATAATTGTATTTTGCTCCCCGAGAAGTGTGGGGGCGTCGAGCAGGAATGTTTCTGGGAGAGTTGTTCTGCAATTCTCGCAAACGACTCTCCGAGTCGAGCCGTAAGCCAAAGAGACAACCGCAAAACTTTTTTCCCGGAGCGATAAGCAGCTTTCCAAAATGCAACAATGAACGGAAACACACAGGAACCTCGGAGGTGATCCTTCGGCAGCGGAGTTGTGGTGGTTATTGACATTTGATTTACTGGAAAATTTCGTTTAGACGAAATTTTCATTCGGTTAGTTCCCGAATATTCGTTTTTTTCGTTTTTTATTGTTTCCATTCAGGGATGATTTGATATCATGTCAAAAATAATACCAATTGTTCTCAACGCATTTATCTCAGTCAATCTGAGGACCCCCCAAATGCGAGATCCTCATTGGAATTGGTGTTATTCTTGCGGTCCAACTCACCTGCCTTCCCGTCGGCAAAATAGTTCCTCAACCCTCAGACAAAATCGAGAAACATTTTGAAACCCTCAGTCCGACAAGGCCTGCAAGAGATCGGAGCCAACTCCAACCTCTGTTGTGAGGTGATTACTTTGAGTCAACATTCTCACGAGCAACCCGAAGGAGTCTCCCCCAACCTTGAGACCGCTCCTCGGGAGACAGGGCGGGAGTTGCGAGAAACAATTCGTCGGCTCATCGATTCTCAGAAAGAACAAGAGCATCGCGAAGATTGGCGAGACGAAGAGCGGATTCTCCTCAGCAAGTCCGTCAAAATTGAGTTGGAAGACCGGCAGGAAATGAACGTCCTGAGCCAAGACATTTCCCCATCGGGAATTGGGCTCATCAGCACCCGAAGTTTGTTGGGGCGAAAACTCCGGCTTTTCCTGCCCACCGACAACCCAAACCGCCCTGCCCTCGTTCTCGTCATCCGGATTTTGTGGAGCTATGCCGTTACGGAGGACCTCTACAAGAATGGTGGATTGTTCCTGGAACTGATCAACTGACCCCCAACTTGATTCGGCCCACATCACAGCGGGGTCAGACCTCATGTTTTTCCCGACCGGTTGTTTGTTGGTGGCTTTATAAACTTCCACCTTCCACTTTTCCCAACTTCCACCTCTCGGCGGTACCTCGTCCCTGGGTTGACTTCGTCACCAGAAGAGACGGACGCCTACGTTGAGCCCGTGGATGAAAATAAAGTCATCGACGAGAGAAGCGGTCGGTCGTCTCACCGCCGCAGGATTCGCCCCTCCTCCGCCTGGAAAATTGGTTAGTTGGCTGGTATCAATGACCGGATCAATTTGGTCTCCCGGCCATATCGCGTTGCTCATTCCCAGAAAAGAATATCCGAAGAAAAACATGCACCGTTGGCCCAGTGGAAACGCAAATTTCACGTTAATCTCCGGCACAATGCCGATTTTGGTCCTCTCGTGCGTGCCGATATTCGAAGGTAAAGCAAACAGACCGCCCGTGGAAACAGTCGTCGCTCCTCCTGGTGTGGCTCGCGCCTGCGACCCTTCGATGATGAGTTCCTGATGAATGGCACCGACCCCGAACTTGAACTCGGAACTGGCGATGAAACAAGAAGTGATGTAGTTCAGACTGAACCCGACTTGGGGGCCATAAAACCTGCTCGATGTCCGAAACACATCTTGAACAGCAAGCCTATTTCCTTCGAAGGGGAGCAACTCCGGAAATGCAGCCAAGTTGTCGTTAAAAGCCGAAACCGAGTTGATGGCGAGATTCGCGTCGAAACTGAGATGGCGAAAACCTCCCATCACATCGACGCGAATCGTTTGTCCAGGCCCATTGGCAAAGACGTTGTGCCACCCATTCATCTCGAGACCCCACATCTCAATATCGGCTTCCCCAGAGATTGTCCCCGAAGCAATGCCCGGCAAGGCGACCAGAAAGCTACTTCCTTGCGGATCATTCAAACGAAAGAACGGCCGAAAAAGCGTCGGCGACATGTCGGCCTGGAAACCGATCGACCTTTGGGCGAGAAAGAATCCCGTCAACTCAAGACCGGTTGCCCGGAATGGAGGAACGTACGGGAGCACTGGATCATGATCCACGTCTAACAGGTAACCGACGGTGAAGCGGGCACCCGAGAGCGGCCGGTCTTGAAATCCAAAGCCGTGCTGAAGATTCCCGGCGTCGCTGACGGCAAGGCTTACGGGCACTTCCATGTTCTCAAAAAACCACCACAAAAACTCTACGTCTGTCGTGATGCCACGAGGGCCAGGAAAGCGGGGCCCGAAAGGGGAAGAAAGAAAGTCTCCAGAACCGAGCAGCGCGGGCGAAGGAACTCCGCAAAGCGGACCCATTTCGGCTGGATGCCCCTCGGGGAATGTGCTCGGCAACGTCTCCGTCTGGTGCGCCGATGGCAACCTCGTGGTTTCCCTGCGTTGTCTTTCTGTTTGCTGGCCCTTGTTTCCTGTTCCTTCCGGCGGGAGTGTGCTTCGTGGTTGGGGAAGTTGCTGGTATGGAGATTGTGGGAACGTCGGGAACTGTGGAGTTACTTGTTCTCCTTCTCCGGAAAACAGGGTGCGCGTCGGCAACATCGAGGGCGGCGCATCCTTCGGCGTGTTTGGTGCCGGCAATTCGGACAACTGCCGCCGTGGTGTTTTGATGTAGAGCACCTGGTCCCTCCCTGACGAAGGGGAGGTGGGCTGAGGTTTTTCAGAGGACCTGTCGGAGTCAAAACCGACAAGGAGACGCTTTTCCGAGAGTTGTCTTTCCGCTGGGATGGATCGAACGGGCACTTCTCCTGTGGGAGCGGAACCCCGAACAGTCTGGGATGGTTGGTTCTCCAATTGCGTGGGGGCCGGACAAACCGCACAGGCCCGGCCATGTTCATTTGCTCCGGCCTGGGAACTCGGGAAAGCGGTGTTTCGGTCGGGCGTCGGAGCGGCAAAAGTGCTGGCGTACTGGCGACTTTCCGGGTGGGACTTCAGGCCTGGTTCCGCGTTCCGTTGTTCTGTTGCGGAACCGAGCGGGTCCGCCGTTTGTGGAAATTCCCCGCTTTGCAGGAATTCGGTCACCCTCCCGAACTGGGTTCTGGTCGTGCGAAAACTTGCATCCCGAAGTGGTCTCTGAGATAGATGTGTCGCGATGGAAGACATCGAAACTCCGGCGTGTTTTGGGAACTCCGCAGAGGACCAAGCTAACATTCCGGTCGTCGGAGCCGAAGCATTCGGGAGCGTTCCGGAGTGTTCGACTTTCACGCGAGGTTGACTTGTACCTTCGCCACGCGCTAGATGTTGAGCCGCACACACGGTCGGCTTCCAAGCCCAAACACACAAGAGGAAACTCACCGGAACCAGACCGACCAAACCCAAGGCCCACCAGCGTTGTTTTGCCTGCGGACGGCGTCCCCGGGCCTGTCGAGCGCCACCTGCGGCGGTGCGTTTGCGAAACATGCCTCTCCTCCTTGCAGCGTTGTCTTGCCTGCGGGGCGGGCCCTCCGAGGGTCTGCCTTCATGCTTGGTTCGGGTCGCTTAGCGCAGTTCCGTTTGGGAGCCGAACGGATTCGTGCTTTCGGCTCCGAAACAAGAACTCTGATCTTCTGGTTCTGTGGGATGCAGTCGGGCGGAAGCATACATCTGAGATGCCGATACCGAAGCCCCAACCCCAACTGCGAGAATCACCTTCTTCGCGTGCCACGCCCGAGTCCGCTCCCGCCGATTGTCCCGAAAAACCGCGTGTGTGACTGAAATCCGGGGCCCTGCCCCGTGCCTCCCCGTTGATGCGTCTGGAAACCAGCCCTGACTCCCGTCGGCGTCAGTTCTGACCTCTGTTGGGTTGGCGGGAACTGGCTCGTGACAGTCTGTTGGACCGTGTTGAGCTGGGTCTGCAGACCGCTCACTGATTGTTGGAACTGCAGTTGTGGACGGACGAGTGTCGTGTAGTTGAATGCGGGCGAATTTCCTGTGCGGAGCAGATTCAAGTACGGACTGACCGGAGACGTTCGAACAGGCGCCATCCCGGGCCGAAAGGGGTTCGCGAAGGGAGACTGCGCTCCGCAACGCGGAGTTCCGAGGAACAACAACACAAGCCCAAAGCCCAAAGATTTCCAATTCATGCGAGTCCCCTCCTCAAGAAGCGATATCGTTAAAATCCGCCAATAAACCCGACGCCAGCACCCTGGCCCGAAAATTGAAGCGATCGAACCGTGGAATTCCCAAGCAAGATGGCTCCGAAGACTCGCTCCACAGGAGCCAGGAATCGGTCGAAGTAGGTATTCAGGGTCACGAGTGGGTCGGCCTTCACATACAGGCGGTCCCCAGGCAGCATTTGATAATTGGTTTTCGTTATCCCTCGCTGGGTGATGTCGCGCCAGTTCACTGGCAGAATGGCGCCGTCTTCTCCGGTCAATCCCGGACGGGCGACCCAGACATGACTTCGGGAGGCCACGGCTGGTAAGCCGTTGACCTGGCCGATGGCATCGAGGACCGTTTCATTCCCCGTGACGGGAAGCCGGATGAGCTGTTCTCCTAAACCCCCACCGTCAAAAATCACGTAATAGACCTGACTGTTGAAGCCGACGACTTCGATCGAAATGATGGGCTCCTGCAGGAACTCCGAAAGATGTTGTTCGATCTTCGCCTTCGCCTGGGCGACCGTGAGTCCGGTGATGAATACCGAACCGTAGGTCCCCAAACCGATCGTGCCATCGGTCCGAACCAGATGCGCCCCTTGGATGGCTTGGAGGCCTCCGGCCTGCACCAGCTTCACCTCGACGCCTCCTTCGTCGACCAACCGCGGCTTCTTCATCGGCCCTTTGAGAGCCTTGGCGACTACCAAACTAGCCTGTTTTGCCGGCAATCCGGCAACGGGTACGGATACATTATAGGGATCACCCAACCGAATGGTGCCATCTAATTCGACTGTGAAATTGGCGGCGATGTTCAACTTCGCACGAAAGAGATCTTCCTGCTCCGTCGGTTCTTTCAGTGGTCGAATCGGAAATTCGACCGAAATCACATCGAGGGGGCGGATTGGGCGGTTCGGCTTGGGGATCAAGTTCGCGCTGCTCAGTTGCAAAACATCCGGAGGGGCAATAACGTAAGGCGGTAGCACCCGTTTCCTCCGTTCGGTCGGAACCCGAAGAAGGCCAGGGTGGGGACCTTGCGGCAGAGGCCCATTGACTTTGGGGTGAGGGATCCCGGTGGAACGACCGAAGCCGTTCGGATGGGAGCCTCGATATCTCGAAGCCACAGGGACCGGCGAAGAAGACCCCGGCCGCGACGAAGCCCCTGTGTTCCCGAGCTGTCTTGCCTCCGCGGAAATTGCGGGAGCGGACCTGACGGCTCCCCTTGCGGAAGAGATTTGGGCCGGAGGCCGATTCGCCCCGGTTGTGTTCAGCGCAGAACTCCCAACACAGCCGGGAAGCCAAACAGCAAGAGAGAGGAAAACAAGCGCCTCTGCTTTGCGCAGTTTGGTTGGAAACAGGTCTGGCATGAATATGCTCCTGATGCCACCACGGAGGCAGTGTTGAGTTTTTGGTTACGTGCGGAGTAGAAAGTTTTCGGCCCTATACTCAATTCGGAGCCCGAGTGCAACCGGAAAAATCTTCACCCGGGTTGTCTTTTTCCAAGGCGGACAAAGGCGAGCAATTTTTCGAGGAATGTTTTGGCGGACGAAAACTCACTGATCCGTTCTTCCAGGGGCGGGAGCCGGTGAGCAAGTTTCCCGGACGTGTTGGCCCGATCAAACCGACAAGCGAGAACCCAAAACAACGTCGAAGCTTCGCTCCGTGGCTCAAAACGACCCAACTCCCGTAAACGCGCCAAACAGTGTAAACGGAACGAGACAGATCACTGTCAACGAAAGGTATCAAGTTGACAGTCTGTCTTCAAACTCATCACAAGTGTAAACACTTGTGGACAAAGACCGATCACTTTCAGACTGGGGTATGCCCGTTTGATGACCCGTTTCTCCAGGCTGCTTCGAGTGTGGCATACAAATTGCCAGAAATACCTGCACGGAAAAAGAACGAGAAGGAAACAGGATTCGTTTGTAAACTCCACAAACTTTAGCTATGTCAACCACACCGTTTTGAAATAGAAGCGGTTCGTTTCGCTGTATCCGGATTGTCCGGAGACACGCTCCCAGAGAGAAGTCACGTGTGACCAAAAACAAGACCGATGACTTTCTGGCGTTCGTCTTCGTGAGTCTGATTCTGGTGTTCCGATGAGGATTTCGGCTTCCCAGGTTGCCCAAAACGGATGAACTCGGTCTCGAAAAAAATCCGCTTTTTTTCAGAATCGCGTACCAACACAGCCGCAAAGGTGCTATAAAACTTATAAGATTACAGACCAGCCGAATATCTCAGAAACATGAACAAAAGACAACTGCCATAAAGACGCTAGACTACATCCCAAGGAATAACCTGCATAATATTTATTGATTATTCTTCAGGTCTTGTGTCCTTCCCCGCTCAATAAAATTACCTTCCGAATTTAACCCTATTAAATCGATATGGGCGTCCTCCTTTCGATGATGCAAAAGACCTTCTCACACAAGAACTCAGGCCGAGCAAGTGTGCAGATAACTGCACGAGTCTTCAAACTTGGGTTGTTGGGCGACCGGAATGTCCACCAATATTCTGCCGTCGGACGAAGGCGAATTCCCAAGACTCTCCGGTCTTGAGAAGGAGAGTCTGGAAAAGTTGGGAACTCTCTCGCGCCAAACACGTCTGAAACTACAGGGGCGTTCAAGGACACAGGATTCGCTTCTGAACATCGAACAAGACGAAAGAAACAACTTTGTTCAGACCCGATCTTGTGAACAGTCTTCAGGATAACACTTTGACACGGGCAAAAGACATCGAGGTGCGAACCAAGTTGGTTCCGCAATCGATCGCCCTCGGTTAGGACAATCCATAATCCTCACGGACGATTTTTGCGGTCAAGGATGGGGAGAAAACTCCAACCGCGAACTTCCACTACGCGACCGAAAATCGCGTTCGGACGCAGGAAAATTGGGCCAACTTCACCCTCGCCAAAACGTTCGAAAGTGGCTCGCCAAGCGTGGCCGTGAGGGAAAAGTAAGGAAGCATAATCGACTGTCCGAGCAAGACTAAGTCCCAACAGGGCGCCTGAAGCTGTCGCCTCAACCGAAAGAGGAATTGTTGGCTTCGTCTCTGATGTTGGGGCCAGAACTAACAAGCCAAGCGCCATCCAAACCGCTGACTCCGTTTTGGATTGAATTCCATGGCTTCCGTTAGAATTTCGCGGAACCGAATCAAGTTTGGGGATTGACGGGATAGAAGCCGCACGAAGAAATGATCGAATCGTGTTCTTCGGAACCCCTGACCTTCTCAAGCGAGATACCCAGGAGTGCCACAAACTCCGTCTGGCGAACGGAATTTATGAACTCAATGGCTCACGCCAACCACACTGGCGGCAATATGTTTCTAACTTGCCTGGCCCAAAACGGAGCCAGGGGAGGGAAACTGTTGTTGTGGTTGGAAATTCGAGCAACCTCTTCGTTTTGGTCCAGAAGGAGTTTGTCGCTGGCCCGAAATTTATGAACGTGGGTAATACTTTTTTCTCACCAACAGAACCAGTTTTTCGCTGTCTCTCCCCAAGTTTCGCGCTTGAGAAAACGCTCCGGTCAAATGGATTGGGTTCTCCATCTCCGTAGTGGCGAACCCCAGGAATGAAGTTTAGATTCGCCGACCTTCCCGCCAACCCACCGACATCGTTTTCTGGAGCCAGGCTCATTTGCTTCGGCAGTGAAGACCTGAACGCACTCCTCAGATTTGCACCGACGCTTAAAAGTTCCGAAGGAGTCTTTCGTGCAGAAAACTAACGCAACAGCTCTTCTCGTGAGCGAGGACACGGCATTTCCTCGTGATTTCGAGAAGATTATTCATTCACTCGACGGGTTAAATCTGGAAGTTCGCGATTCCATTGATGGGGCTCACACCTTCTTTCAAGACCAGCCAGAGCGTATTGCTTTGGTCGTGATGCACATCACCCACCGGCGTAGAGATAAACGGGCCTTGGAATTTATCCAAACTGGACCGGCGAGTCATCCGAACTGTGTGGTGTTGATTCTCAGCGAAGACTACGACCCTGACCAAGCCTTTCGATTCTTGCAAGCAGGTGCGACCGAGTACTACGGTCTGACCGACGAGTTGGCCAAAGTCTCCAACCTCGTCGATTTGCTCACCAGCATCCAACGCAACGAAGATTCGGAACGAATCCCGCGGAAATCCTACCCCGCCAATTCGCGGTTGTCTCCACGCCAGTTTACCTTCTCGATCTCCATGCTCGATCTCATGGAGCCGCTCCGGCGCATCATTCCCCAGTCCACAACCGTCTTGTTGGAAGGAGAAACCGGCACCGGGAAAACCCGCCTGGCTCGACTGATTCACGAATTTTCTCCACGCCGCGCCGAACCATTTCTGGTGATCGATTGCAGCTCGTTGTCTGAAAACCTGATCGAGAGTGAAATGTTCGGGCACGTCAAAGGCGCTTTCACGGGAGCCGACCGCGATCACACAGGAAAATTCGGAGCTGCCGGAAAAGGCACTTTGTTGTTGGACGAAATCAACTCCCTGCCGATGCACTTGCAAAGTAAATTACTTCGAGTCATCGACGAGCGAATGTTTGAGCCGGTCGGGTCCACACAGTCGGTGTCCATGGACGCACGCATTATCGCGGCCACGAACGCTACTTCGTTGGAAGAGGAAGTCGCGAGGAATAACTTTCGGGCAGACTTGTATTTCCGGCTCAACGTCGTCGGGTTCTATTTACCCCCACTGAGAGAACAGCGGAACTCCATCATTCCCTTGGCTCTGAAATTCCTCACATTTTTCGTCCGCCAGAATGACCTCACGATCCACCGAATTGCCCCCGATGCTTTGCGGGCCCTGACCGAGTACGACTGGCCCGGCAACATTCGAGAACTCCGAAACGCGATGGAGAGAGCCGTAGCGTTAGCTCCGGGCCCGGAGATCCAATTGAGTGATTTGCCGCCCAAACTCGTTTCGCCGAAATCCGCAAAACCGCTTCGCTTCGAAAGCACCTCGACCGCCAAGCTCGAACCCCGAGAAGCCACCATTGCCGAAACCAAAGAAGAGGCCGAGATTGCTCGGATCATCCAAGCCTTGGAGAAACATAACAACAATCGGCTTCGGGCTGCTGCGGAACTGGGCATTAGTCGTATGGGCTTGTACAAGAAGCTCCACAAGTATGGGCTCATGACTCCTAAATAAGGGCGTTCTTCGGCATTCGGATGGTCGTCTGTCGTGGCCCGAAAGACGACCATCCCGACCTCCACCGCGAGCTTCTGTCGGCTCGCACTCGCATCGTGTTGATCACTTCCTGACAGGCCAATTCGGTGATTCGGTTCGAGCCGAAGAGAAATAGCGTTCGAACATCTGCACGATCTGAGGATTCTCACGAGCGACGTCGCGAGTTTCTTTCACGTCTCGAGCCAAATTGTACAATTTCACAGGGCCGTTTTTCTTGACGCGGATGGCCTTCCAGTCGCCTTTTCGTGCTGCTTGCCGCAGCCCACCATAAGGTTGTTCCCAGTACAGAAACCGATTCGCCAGGTCTTGTTTCTTGTCCAACAAAGTTGGCAACACGCTCACTCCAGAAGTTTTCTTCGGCGCTTTCGCATTTCCGATGTCCGCGAGTGTCGGGAGCACATCCGCAAAGTACCAAACCGCTTCTTTGTTGACTCCTCGTCGGATGCGACCAGGCCATCGCACAATCATTGGCACACGCAGACCGCCTTCGTGAAGACTCCCCTTGTATCCACGAAAACCTGGCACACTCCAAAAACGCCAACCTATGACCGCGCGTGAGGCACCATTGTCGGAAGTGAAGAAAACAATCGTGTTTTCCGAAAGGCCAAGCTGGTCGAGTGAATCGAGAATCTCACCAATGCCACGATCCATGCGAGTAATCATGGCTGCATAGACTTTCTCTTTCTCCTTCCAATTCTTTTTGGCATAGATCCCCAAGTCCGGAACCTGATAGCGAGCGTGCGGGCAAGTATACGGCAAGTAAAGGAAAAAAGGTCGATCCTTGTTCTTCCGAATGAACTTCAAAGCGCAGTTCGTAAAGACATCCGTTGTATAGTGCTTTCCTTTGCGGGACTGATTACCCTCGAGTTGGAATTTCTTGCCATTGTGCCATAGGTATGGCGTGTAGTACCCGTCAGCACGGGCGTTGTTCAGGATCCCAAGCCATTCGTCTAATCCTTGCTTGTTGTGAACTCCTGTCGAACCCGGCGCTCCGCGAGATGACGGGCGATCCCGGCTCGCTGCTGA
>CAYYUU010000127.1:0-11443 GCA_964474955.1 uncultured Alcaligenaceae bacterium
CGGATATCTGGAAAGTCCGACCTCGAACTCGTTCCTGCGCTCGAATTGACGGCTCGTTGGCGCGAGCGTGAAATGCACCTGCTCGGGTACTTCATCGATACCACGAACTCCGGCCTGGAAGACGCACTGGCGCGGCTGAGCACGCAACGCCGCGAGCGATTCGCCGAGTTGGTGCGGCGATTAAAGGCGTTTGGCGTGTCCCTTTCTGATGGGGACATCTCGCCATATTTACGGATGCAGAATCCCAACCGAAGGCAACTCGCGGAATTGTTGGTGGAGCGACGATTTGCCGACTCGGTCCGGGAGGCGTTTCACAAATATCTCCGGGACAACGGGCCCCTTGGAGCCGTCGATTGCGGGCTGCCAGTCGAAGAAGCCATCGCCGTCGTCCGCGGGGCGTGTGGCGTTGCGGTTTGGGCCCATCCGGCCTATGATTGCAGACGAAAGAATCTACTGCCGTTGTGCGAAATGGGATTGCAAGGCATTGAAGTTGAGTACCCTGGGTATCGGACGAATCGTGTCCAACAGATGCGAGAACTCGCCGACGACCTGGGTTTGGTCGTGAGTGGGGGAAGCGATTGCCACGGACCGTGGCCGTATCATCAAACTGTTGGGGCTCGCGGAATCACGATGGCGGAGTTGGAACGCATACGCCAAAGATCCAAATAAATCCAAGACGTGGGGAAATCAAGAAATGGTATTCGGTGCGATCTTCAAGAAGATCAAGCAAGGGCTGGCCAAGACTCGCGGGGCGTTTTCGGGCATCGCAACGCTATTCGGGTTGCGTGGACGAGTCGACCGGGACTTCCTCGAAGAACTCGAAGAGCGGCTCTACCTGGCCGACGTCGGAACTTACGCCACGGAACGAATCGTCGATCGTGTTCGGCAGGCGTTTCTCGACAAGGAAATCAGCGGCGACGTGGCCGAATTCGTGAAGGCCGAACTCAAAGAGATGCTCAGCGAGCCGAGCGAGGGAATCCGGTTCGCGCCGTCCGGACCGACCGTCGTGATGATCGCCGGCGTCAACGGTTCGGGAAAGACGACGTCGATTGCCAAGCTCGCAAAAATGTACAAGGACCAGGGGAACAAGGTGATGGTCGCCGCGTGCGACACGTTCCGAGCTGCAGCCGTCGAACAACTCACGATCTGGAGCGAGCGACTCGGCTGCGACATCGTCAAGGCACAGTCCGGAGCCGATCCGGCGAGCGTAGCGCACGACGCATGCGAGAAAGCCAAAGCCCGTGAGTTCGATTTACTCATCGTCGATACGGCAGGCCGATTGCACACGCAAACGCACCTCATGCGGGAGTTGGAAAAAATCTACCGCGTGGTCACCAAACAAATCGACGGCGCTCCCCACGAGGTCCTTCAAGTTCTCGATGCCACGAGCGGACAAAACGCCATCACCCAGGCCGAGCAGTTCAAGAAGTCTGTCCATTGTACAGGAATCATCCTGGCCAAACTCGATGGGACTGCGAAAGGTGGGGCCATCTTCGCGGTGAAGGAAAAAATCGATTTGCCGGTGAAATTCGTCGGCGTCGGAGAAGGATTCGACGACTTCGCGTTGTTCGATCCCGATGCGTACGTCGAGAGCTTGTTTGCGGAGTAAGTGGCCTTGGTTTCGTTTTGGAAAGTTGCTTTTCTCGCGTGCGGGCGCTTTTCTTTGCAGGCTTCGCCTGCGTGCGAAAAGATTTCCAAGACAAAGAACTTTTCGCAGGGCGAAAAGCAACTCTCCAAAAATTCCACGCTCTCCTACTCTTTGTTCTTTTTCGAACTTCGGACCGACGCAGCAACGATCGCATTTCCACCTCGGCCGCTTCGCTTCAACCGAAATGTGTGAGACCGTCGTTCTCCCGAGCGAACGCGAGTCGATTGTTCCCTCTGCTTGGGAATCACGACACCCTCAATCGCCTGTTTTTTTCCACCTCGAAGGACGGTCGCGTCGAACTTCTTGCCGGTCTTGATGTCTTCGAGAATTTTGTGAAATTTCCTGACGTCGTTCGAGACAGTTTTGCCATCCACTTCCAAAACCAAGTCGTGCTTTTGGAAGCCGGCCTTTTCGGCGGAGCTTTTCGCACCAACATAATAGACTACCAGGCCAGTGCCTTTTTTTAGCCCGAGTTGGGCCATCATAGCGTTGCTCGGCGGATTCACTCGGATCCCCAACCGTTCGTGAGCTGGGATTTTTCGAGGCCTCGGCTTCGGACGATAGATGTTGCGGAAGCGAATTCTTGACCGGAACATGCGAATCGCGTTGATGTTCGCGCGGGCCTTAGCTTCGGCGGCCATGGCTGCTTCGCGGGCCTTCGTGTCACGTTTTCGGAATGCTTCGAATGCTTTCTTGCGCGCCTCGTCGTAGGCTTTTTGCGCCTCTTTCTCCTTTGCTTCGAGTTCCTTCATCAGAGTTTCCCGAGCCGCCGTGTACTCTTTTTCGAGTTCCACGAGCTTCTGCTTTAACTTCTTGATCTTTGCCGATTCGAACACATCCGCCTTGATGGGGGTCCGTTTTCCTTCGCCCTTCTTTTTCTTCTGGGCTTTTTTCTTTGTTGTTTTGCCTTTCTCACCTTTCGGAGTTTTTTTCTGTCCTTTGCTGGGTCGACTCTTCTCGCCTGAGTGAGAAACATCACACCACAAGATCGAAAACGTCAACAGGACCGCAATCACAGCCGCAACTTTCTTGCTCACAGAACCAATACGTTGAAACATGACAGAGCCCCCTTTTGGTCGAGCTGTCGGAATGGAGAGTCATCCTGAGAGAACGATATCCTATTTTCAGATAGTGTTCGCTCGGGGGCAAACGGCACGGAATGGAATTGAGATTTTTTGCAGGAAGTTGTTTTTGGACGAGGAGGGGATTGAGGAAAGTTGCTTTTCGTTCCGCGAAAAGCAACTTTTCGAAAATTCGACTCTATGCGTTCACGGTCTCAGGCGTTTTCGTTTCCTTGCCCAAAAGATACCGCAATGCATCCTCCAGATTCGTGTGACGGAAATCATATCCCGACTGTTGCAATTTCGCTGGTTCGACGCGTGTGCTCGCGAGCAGAAGTTCGTCGGCCATCTGGCCGAACGCGAGTCGTGCGGCAAAGCCGGGCATTGGTATGATGGTCGGTCGCCACAGGACTTTGCCAAGCGTCTTGGTGAACTCCTTGTTCGTGACCGGATTGGGCGCGACCAAATTCACCGGGCCGCTCAGCGATTCGTTTTCAATCATGTGGTGGATGCCGCCGACGACGTCGTCGAGGGCGATCCAGCTCATCCACTGCTTGCCCGAACCGATGACTCCCCCGCCTCCCATCCGGAACGGAAAGAGCATCTGCGCCAACGCGCCACCTTTGGGGCTCAATACGATACCGATTCGAGGGTTGACCACTCGAATGCCTTTCTCGGCAGCGGGTGCCGTGGCTGCTTCCCATTGCTTGCAAACGTCGGAGAGGAATAAGTCGCCCGGTGTGCTCTCTTCGGTCAGCGTCTCGTCTCCGCGGTCGCCGTAATAGCCGATCGCCGACGCGCTGACGATCACCTTCGGCGGTTGTTCCTGTTTGGCGAGAGTTTCGCACAACAACTTCGTGCCCTGCGCGCGACTGTTGAGGATTCGTTCTTTCTTGGCATTGCTCCAGCGTCCGACGATGCTCTCGCCAGCAAGGTGAACGACGGCATCGAAGCCATTGAGTTTTTCTTCGTCGATCTTTCCCTCGGCGGGGTCCCAGTGGATCGAATGCGGGTCTTCCTTTTGCTGGCGTGTCAGCGAGAACACGTCGTGTCCGCCTGAACTGAGGAACGCGCTGAGGTCCCCGCCCACGAGTCCCGAGGCACCGGTGATCAAGATTTTCATGGCCTTTTGCTCCCGACGATTTTGGTGTGCTGCGATGTCCAATTGTAACGTTCGATGGCGATAGGCGAAAACGGTCGACAGTTTACTCCGCATGAATGAGTTGCCCAACCAATGGCCAACCGAACCCATAGGCAAAGCATACTCGATCCGATCCTCTAGGATGCAAGTCTTGTCGTCTCTCGGTTCGATGATGTGAGTGTGTTCCCAGTGGGCGAACGGACCGCTGACTTGAACGTCTTGAAACATGCGACCTTCTTGGTAGTCCCGGTGTTCGGCAACCCACTTTCGTGGCAGCGGTCCCATCCAGAGCCGCAAGACTTTCGTGGCTCCCGGCTTGATCGTGCCGGTCGATGCCACGAGTCGCACCGGGTCCCAGGGAGGGTTATAACGCTCGAACGCACCGGCTCGTTTGTGCCAATCGAAGACTACGTTCGCGGGAGCGTTGATCTCCGATCGGAACACAATCGTTTGCTTCTTCATCGACTCTTCCCTCGGTGGGTGCGAGCATCACGGCACCGCTGCGAACAATAAACGACTTGATCCCAACACTTTTTCCAGCGTTTGCGCCATCGAAAGGGCCTTCGACAAACCGGACATATCTTCTCCGGTAAGTCGGTTTTCTGTCGAGTTCGGCCCATTACGCTATTTTACCTTGAGCATAAATAATACCAACACCCCACGTAGACTCCATGCGATCGTCCGAATCCAGTTCGAACGAACGAGAAATTCGTACGCGTCCATGTTGAACCCACGCGAGAGTCGCTCGTGTTGGGGCACTTGGAGAAAGAACGTCGAGAGCCAAATGACCAGCACAAGAGCGAGGCCCGTCCAAAGCCAAACTTTCGGGACGTCGGGCGGGGCCATCATCAATAGCAATATGGAGGTCGTAAGTTCTATGAGCATTGGTGGAAGCACGACCCAAGTAGTGAGCCGCATGTGTAGGTTCTCATAGGTCGAGAACTGTGCTTCACCAACCTGGGCATACATAGGGTAATGGACGACTTGGACGAACCAAATGAGTCCCACCATGTACAACGTCGAGGCCGCATGAGCGAGAGAAATAACTTGTTGGCAGTGTTGCGAGATCATGTGTCGGTCAGTCCCGAGGTCGAACCGATGCCATGCCACCATCGACGCTCAAGACCTGGCCGGTGACCCAACTTTGGTTCGGGGAAAGTAGCCACTCGATGGCCGACGCGATGTCTTCGGGTTCGCCCACTCGTCCGAGCGGGTGCATGGCCGTCGAAACTTTCATGGCCGCTTCCGACGACGTGAGTTTCTGCGTCAACGGAGTTTTCACGAGTCCCGGAGCGACACAATTGACGCGAATGCCTTTGTTCGCGTACGTCGCGGCGGCGGAGATGGCAAGGCCCGCGACGGCACCTTTCGCGGCGGCAATGGCTTCGTGATTGTGGATTCCGACGCGGGCTGCCACGGACGACATTAGAACGATGGAGCCACCATTCTGGAGCATGGCCTTGGCCGCAGATCGAACGACGCCATAAGACGTGGTCACGTTAAGGGCCATTGTCTCTTGCCACTCGTCTTCGGAAATCAAGTGGGCCGGTTTGAGCAACAACGATCCGACCAAGTTCACGACGCCATCAATCCGAGTTCGTCGTTCGACCACGTGCTCGATACAGGACTGGACTTCCTTGGGGTTACGAGCGTCGAGTTGATATGGAATCGCTTCGAGTTCCTCGGCGAGTTTCCCGACCTTCTCAAGATTTCGAGCCCCCAGAACCAGACGTGCTCCTTGTTTCGCGAGCCGCCTACTCAACACAGAACCGATGCCACCCGTAGCACCGATTACAAGATATGATGGCGTGGGGTCATAATCGGGTAGTGTCATAATTGCTCCCATGTAGGTTTATCTTTGAACGCACAGAGCGTGCGGAATTGTCCCAAGAAACCAACGACCGCGGAAGATCGTCAGCCGCTGGTCTATTCGATTAATAGTAGCGAGATCAAGACCTGTGGGGTGGGAAATGGAGAATCACAGTTCAACTATTCCAAACCCGAACGACCGGTTCGTCGAGATTGTGGTCGTAGCCAAGAATGCTCATCGTCGCCGTGTCGAGCGTGAAGATCCCAGAGGATTCGATGGGCAGACCGACCCAGCGGGTTGCAACGATTCGCAAGAGGTGTCCGTGAGCAAACGCCAGCGTGTCGCCTTCCAACTGCCGGACGCGATGGATAAATCGATCCACACGAACTCGAACTTGCTCCGGCGTTTCGCCGTTCGGAGCTCCGTCCCGAAATAATAACCAGTCCTCGTCGATGGCCCGGATTTCGGCAGATCGCTTGCCCTCATGATCGCCGTAATGCCACTCCATCAAGTCATCGTCACGAATCGCGACTTCGCCATACCCAGCGATTTCGCACGTCTTGCTTGCCCGTTGAAGTGGACTCGTGAAGACATTAGTAAACGTGAATTCCTTGAGTCGTTGGCCGAGCATTCGGGCTTGTTCCTCCCCTTGCGCGGTGAGAGCAATGTCCGTGCGGCCTGTGTGCTGGCCGGTGAGGCTCCATTCGGTCTGTCCGTGTCGTGCCAGATAGAGCTTCGGAAGTTCGGGATTCATGGGGCAATGGACCTCGGGGTTCTTGGAAGTCGTTTGGCGTTACAAATTGGGATAGAGAAAATGATCCCTGCGGCTTTGTTGTTCGGTTTTGATACTGAACCGAAGCGCGAATAGGGATCTGAGTTGCGGCAGGAAAATCGCCACAAACAGGCCGCTTCGGGATAGGATATACAAACTCAATACCCCCATCACATCGAACCATTCGTCCGCTGGCAGCCTCTCTCTTTGTGACGAACCATCACCCAACGGAGGACCGCAGCATGAAGGTCGAAGAGCAACGATTCCTCGACGGCATCCTGGAGAATCCAACGAACATTACGTTGCGATTGATTTACGCCGACTGGCTGGAAGAACAGGGCGATGCGAGAGCCGAGTTTTTGCGGGTTCAAATTCAACGCAACGAATCCGAAGACAAAAGCGAGAAGAGAGCGCTCGAGCGCCGGTTGCGGAAATTGCGAAAGAACATCGACGACGACTGGTTAGCCGTCGTCGATTCCGCAGCGGTCGAAGGGTGCTTTCACAAGGAGGTCGAGAAGCGAAAAAGGAACGCCGTTCACTTCGAATACGAATGCCCCAAACGATGGGAGCAACTGCAAACGACCGAAGACCCCTTTACTCGCTTTTGCGACGAATGTCAGAAAAGAGTCTTCTTCTGCGAGTCGATCCAACAAGCACAACGTCACGCCGATCGGGGACATTGTATCGCTGTCGATTCCACGATTGCCAGAACGAGTGGCGATGTCCAAACGAGCCGCCTTCGAGACCCAAAGCAATTTCACGCAGCACTGGTCGCGGGAAGACCAAGTCGGCCACTTCCACGCTACCACTTGTACGACAACGTCCGCGTGGACGTCGGCGCTGACGAACCGGTCGATGGAATCATCGTCCGTCTCAGCCTGAGTCGCCTCCGCGCGACAGTTCGTCTCACCAACGGAGACACAGTCGAAGCGGACTTCGACAAACTCCAACCGGAAAACGGAATGCCGGGCCCGTTGTGGTGAATCGAAATTTCGGATGCGGCAGATATAATCCTCGGGTTCGTTGGTCACTGCGATTACAATGAGGAAACATCCAACAAGGCGTGCCGAGTGGCTCGTGAGCCATCGCTCCGCCCCAACGAACCTTTGAGGAAACAATTCTATGCGTCTGCACCCAACATTTCTTGCCGTCGTCATGTCCATCGCGTGGCTATTCCCGACTGCAGCCCACGCCCAAAATCAACAACTCAACCAACTCGTTCGACGTTATTACGCGATTAGCGGAATGAAGAAACATCGGGCCGAACAAGAAGCAATCCTCAAGGCCATCGCCGAGTATGGCGCACGGGCCAAGCCAGCCGTCCCGATTTTGTGGAAGCGATATTATAAGTTGAGCGCGGCCAAAGTCAGCCACCACACGGAGGAAGCCATTGACCTGTTGCATACTCTCGGGAAGCTCGGCAAGACCTCCTCGAGCGTGCTCCAAAACTTGGAACAGCGATATTGGAAGTTGATGCGGTTTCCACAGTTTCGCGCGGAGGCCAACGCGGTCAACATGACGATCGCACGAATTCGCCTCTCCATGGCCGGAAAGAATCTGGATAAACTGATGAACAAGAACAAGAACAACCGACGACCGTTCCAACGGAATTTCAAATAGTCAGTGTTGATCTGTGTTCCAATGACCCAGACAATTGCGAGCCCAACCCACGACGAGCACCAAGGAAATTATCCTCCATGTCAGAAGAACGAATCCACGAGTCGGAGCCGCTGACTCCGACCGATTTGGCCCAAACGTATCGCACGATGACCGATGAAATCGCAAAGGTCATCATCGGCCAACAAGAGGTCATTGAGCAACTGCTCATGGCCTTGTTTAGTCGCGGCCACTGCTTGCTCGTCGGCGTGCCGGGGCTCGCGAAGACGCTCTTGGTCAGCACGGTTTCGCAAATCTTGCACCTGTCGTTCAAGCGAATTCAGTTCACTCCGGACCTGATGCCGTCGGACATCACGGGCACCGACATTTTGCAAGACGACCCCGAGACCGGACGGCGTCAATTCTCGTTCCTGCGCGGCCCGATCTTCGCAAACATGATCTTGGCCGACGAAATCAACCGGACGCCACCGAAAACCCAGGCGGCGTTACTCGAGGCCATGCAAGAACACCACGTCACGGCCGGCGCCCACACATATCACTTACCCGAGCCGTTCTTCGTCCTGGCCACGCAAAACCCCATCGAGCAAGAAGGAACGTATCCGCTCCCAGAGGCTCAACTCGACCGCTTCATGTTCAACATCATCGTTGGGTATCCGGATCGGGCCGAAGAAGTCGCCATCATGAAGCAGACAACGGCGCGACACAATCCCGCCGTCACGCCGGTGTTGACTGCCGAGCAAATCCTTCGCGTTCAAGATGGTGTACGAGACGTCGTCGTGGCCGACCACGTTTTCGACTACGCCGCGGATCTGGTTCGATCAACGCGTCCGAACGAGCGAAATGTCCCAAAGTTCGTACGAGACTGGATTGCCTGGGGAGCCGGACCAAGAGCAAGCCAGTATTTGATTCTCGGAGGAAAAGCCCGCGCCCTCCTCCGTGGCAGAGCCCACGTCACGACCGAAGACATTCAAGCCATCGCCTTCCCCGTCCTGCGACACCGCATTGTCACCACGTTCAGTGCAGACGCCGACGGAATCACTCCCGACGACATCATCCACCGACTCATCAAGGCCGTACCGTTGCCGCAGGAGACCGCCGCCGCGAAGGTGCGATGAGTGGGTTGAGGGCACGGCGATTTAATGACTGGAAGTTCTTGTTTTGGAATGCGGCAGCGAGGAGCTTCGGAGAAATACGAGTCGTGTTCAGAACGATTGGATCGCCAATACTCTGGCTCATGCTTTTGGCTGCAAGCCAAAAGCATGTTCTCCGTGAGTTCAAGTACGACTCCTCTCTATCCGTGCAACGGTGAGTCCGTTCTCGGGTGGGGACTTTGGACTTCCACCTATCACCCTTCACCTTTCAAACGTCATGCCCGTCGATGTTCCCTCAGAACTTCCAACGTTTTTTCGAATTCTCCGGGCAACGGCGCGGTGGCTTCGACAAGTTTCTGCGTAACCGGATGCGTGAATCGCAATCGGTGAGCGTGGAGAGCTTGACGAGGCATCAAGACTTCGTCCTGTTCCGGTGAAATGTCAGGACAAGCATCGGAAAGACGAAAACAATCCCGCCCCGAATAAAGTTTATCGGCGAGAACTGGACAGCCTTCTCTCCCGAGATGAACGCGGATTTGGTGGGTCCGTCCCGTCTTGGGCGTGATCCGACAGAACGTAAAGCCCTGGAATCGTTCGAGCACTTCGTAAAAGCTACATGCTTCCTTACCGATCTTTTCGTCATCGGTGGCGATCATCTTGACGCGGTCGTAGGGATGGTGGCCGATTCGCTTTTCGACGTAGTCGCTATCTCGACTCAAGACGCCTTGCGTGATTGCGAGGTATTCCTTGAACACTTGCCGCTTTTCGAACTGCAGACCCAACTTGCGGTGGGTATTCTCTTCCTTGGCCACGAGGATCACGCCGCTCGTGTCGCGATCGAGACGGTGGACAATTCCGGGGCGATAATCCCCGTTGATTTGGCTTAGATGAGCGAAATGAAATTGCAAGGCGTTGACGAGCGTCCCCTTCCAGTTCCCTTTGGCCGGATGGACGACCATGTCATAAGGCTTGTTGATGAGTGCGAGGTACTCGTCTTGGTAGAGGATGTCCAGGGGAATGTCTTCGGGTTCGGGAGCCGCGTAGATCGGTTCGGGCAATTCGATCCGGATGAAGTCGCGGGCGCGCACCTTATAGCTCGCCTTCGCCTTCTTCTTGTTGACGGTGACCTTGCCCTGGGAAATGGCCTTCTGGACCACGGACCGACTCAACTCGGCGCAGTGATTGACGAGGTACTGGTCGAGGCGAATCGGTTCGGTCCCTTGGGAGACGTCGAACTCCACAACCTTCCGTTCGTACGTCGAGGTGTCTGGCGGGGCGAATTCTTCTTCTGTGAGTTCCAGGGGTTCGTCCATAGCGCACCAACTCCGAACTCAACTTGGGACCAAGGCCACCCACGAAGGACATGCTATCGTTTTTCGGTCCGGGTTATGGCTTCGTTTGTGCTTTACTTCTGCTACCAAGCCCTGGAATTGTTCCAAGAGTCACTGCTTTTGCTTACCTTGTTGTCTCAGGGCGTGAATCACTGCGTAAATCCCCATCTCCTGATACCAACGGCGCATCGAGGGCATGCCCTTTTTCGCCCCGCCGTATTCCTTCGAGTCGTAATGGTCGATTCGCTGTTGCGCCAATTTGGCATACGCCGAATCTTGGTAATCTTTGTTATCCACGAGGGATTGGAAAATCGCTCTGGCTTTCGTGAGGGAGTGTTCTTCTTCGGGGACATTGGAATCCCATACCGCGAGGCCTTCTTGCGCGACCCCACGATAGAACAACGCCTGGGGTCCGAGGACTTTGTGGTCTTTGAGTTCCTCATGAAGCTGCTTCGCGTCTGCCTCGGCAGCGATAAACAGTTCCTTGGCGTTTGGTGGATTTGCGAGCAACCAATTATTCGCTTCGGTCAGATACAACCAAACACGTTGAAGGCGGAGGACTTGTCCTTGCGGCTTCTTGGGATAGTCGGCTATCGTCTGCTCGATTTGTTTGCGGTCGTTGGTGGTCGCGTTCTCCACCACGAGCCAAAGCTCTGCGTTTGTCGCGGCCGCCGTACCGCGGACATATAAATAGGCGAAGATACCGCCTCCTGCAACCAAGAGCAGGAAGACGACTGCGACTATGAGGCGGACGTTGGATTTTTTCGCAACGTCCACGGAAGAATCTTGACTCATCTTCTCCGCGAGGGCAGTTGCCGCGGAACGCCGTTTTTTCTTAACGCCGGTTTGCTTCTCCGCAATCGCCGTCTCTAGTTCTTCTTCTTCGTCCTCTTCTTCTTCGTCCTCTTCCTCTTCGTCCTCTTCCTCTTCGTCGTCCTCTTCCTCTTCGTCCTCCTCGTCTTCGTCGTCCTC
>CAYYUU010000128.1:0-10424 GCA_964474955.1 uncultured Alcaligenaceae bacterium
CGCAAGATCGGCGACGACTATAACTTGATCCGCAAGTTCGGAGCCATGCCTGGTCGTGTGTATACGGTGAACTACAGCCCCGACGGAAATAAAATCGTCTGCGGCAGTTCGGACACCGGAAAGGGCGAAATTCGGATTTACGATGCGAACAAGGGCAACCTTCTCGTGAAACTCAAGAGCGTGACTGGGCCGATTTACTCCGCTCAGTTCAGCCCCGACGGAAAAGTCATCGCGTCGGCAGGGTTCGAAGGAGTCGTTCGGTTTCATGATGCCACTACGGGCAACTTAATTCGTGAATTGATTCCGTGTCCGTTGAACGAACAACAAGCGAAAGCGAAGAAGTGACAGACTTGGTTCGGTGTCTTACACCAACCCGAAGCGCGAGCGAGGAACGTCATTACACCAACCCGAAGCGCAAGCGAGGATCTTGGTTCAGTGTCTGACACCAACCCGAAGCGCGAGCGAGGATTCAAAAAATACGAAAGCGTCAGCTTCGCTGACGCACTCCAAAATAAAAACAAAGACAAAAGGTCACGGCACACGGAGTGTGCCTAATACTATAAATATAAACAACGAAAATTCACGCACACATCCGGAAAGAGATAATGAGTTTTATGCGTACCTCTCCTCGATGGTTGTTGACGCTCGCCGCGTTGGCTCTCTCGGTGGCTCCCCTTGTCGCCGACGAGCCTGAGAAACTTCCGCCTGGTCGGAAGCTCGTCAAAATCACCGCGACGCCTGCGAAGATCGAACTGAATAACAAGTTCGCCTACTCCCAGGTTGTCCTGACTGGAGTTTTGGACAACGGTGAGAAGTTGGACGTTACGCGAATGGCCGAACTGACGAAAACGCCTGCCCAAGTGAAAGTCGATGCACAACGTCTCGTGCGACCTGTCGCCGACGGCAAAGGGAGTCTGCAGTTTCGTGTTGGCGAAAAGAGCGTTGATATTCCCTTTTCGGTGACCAATCAGAAGAAAGATTACAGGGTGAGTTTCGTCCGCGACGTGATGCCCGTCATGTCGAAGGCGGGGTGTAACGCCGGAACATGCCACGGTTCGGCGAAAGGGAAAAACGGCTTTCAGCTTTCTTTGCGTGGGTATGATCCCACGTTCGACCACCGAGCATTGACCGACGACGTCATGGGCCGCCGCTTCAACCGCGCCGCCCCGGACCGAAGTTTGATGTTGCTCAAACCGTCGGGCCAAGTCGCTCACGTTGGTGGCGTTCTGATGCAGCCGGGTGACCCGACTTATGAAATCATCCGTTCGTGGATCAACGACGGCGTCAAGTTGGATTCCAATACGCCTCGCGTTGTTAGCATTCGAGTCACTCCCGCCGAGCCGGTCATTCCGCTTCCGGAAATGAAGCAGCAGATGCAGGTGATTGCGACGTATCCCAATGGCTCGACACGCGACGTCACCGCCGAGGCCTTTTTGGAGAGCAGTAACACGGAAGTCGCGAAGGTCGATCCGCGAGGTTTGGTTCGTGCTCTTCGTCGTGGCGAGACGGCCATTTTGGCTCGCTACGAAGGGAAGTACGCGGCAGCTCCACTGATCGTCATGGGCGATCGAACCGGCTTCGTTTGGAAAGACGTCCCCGAATACAACTACATCGACAAGTTGGTCTACGACAAACTCAAGCGAGTGAAGGTCCAGGCTGGCGAACTGTGCACCGACGCCGAGTTCGTCCGTCGCGTTTACCTCGACCTCACGGGTCTCCCGCCTTCTGCCGAGACCGTCAAGAAATTTCTTGCGGATCCGACTGAGTCTCGCAAGAAGCGGGAACAATTGGTCGATCAGCTCATCGGCAATCCCGATTTTGTGGATCACTGGACGAACAAGTGGGCCGACTTGCTCCAGGTGAACAGCAAATTCCTCGGGCTCGAAGGGGCTCGGAAATTCCGTTCGTGGATTCACGACGCCGTGAAAAAGAACATGCCGTACGACAAGTTCTCCTATGCGATTCTGACGGCGCAAGGTTCGAACATGCAGAACCCCGCGGCGGCTTACTGGAAAATTCTTCGTGAGCCCGACGAGGCGATGGAGAATACGACGCACTTGTTCCTCGCCGTGCGGTTCAACTGTAACAAGTGCCACGATCACCCGTTCGAACGCTGGACGCAGGACGATTATTATCATCTTGCGGCGTATTTCTCCCAGGTCGGGCGTAAAGGCGATCCGAAGTTTAAAGGGAAGCGGATCGGTGGGACGGCTGTCATGGGTGCCCAACCGCTGGTCGAGATTATTTTCGACAAGAACAACGGGAACATGATTCACAAGCGGACTGGACAGGTCGCCCAACCGGAGTTTCCGTTCCTGGACGACAAGAAGGTCAAGGCGGAAACTCGCCGCGAGCAACTCGCGAAGTGGATCACGACGTCGGACAATCCGTACTTCGCCAAGAGCTATGTGAATCGTGTTTGGGGTTATCTCCTGGGAGTCGGGTTGATCGAGCCGATCGACGACATCCGAGCCGGGAATCCGCCGACGAACCCTGCGTTGCTCAAGCGTCTGACCGAGGAATTCGTGAAGAGCGGCTTCAACGTTCGCAAGATCATGCGAGACATTTGTACGTCGCGAACGTACCAACATTCGATCAAGACGAGCAAATGGAATGCCGACGACAAGATCAACTATTCGCATGCGTTGGCTCGACGGTTGCCCGCCGAGGTTCTGTTCGATGCCATCCACAAGGCGACTGGTTCGACGGCTCGAATTCCTGGCCTCCCGCCGGGTGCTCGCGCGTCGGAACTGGTCAACGCGAACGTGAAGTTGCCAGGCGACTTCCTCAAGCAACTCGGTCGTCCTCCTCGCGAAAGTTCTTGCGAGTGCGAACGCAGCAACAACTTGATGCTCGCCCCGGTCTTGAATCTCGTGAACGGCGAAGTTCTCAACAACGCCGTGGCCGATCCGTCGAACCGAATCAACGTGTTGGTCGCGAAAGAGAAAGACGACGCCAAGGTCGTGCGGGAAATGTGGCTTTCGATCTTGAATCGACCAGCTACCGAGAGCGAAGTCAAGCTCGGCCTGAAGTACATCGCCGAAGGAAAAGCCGAGTGGCCAACAATGATCGCCAAACGAAAGCAACTCGAGAAGGCCGTCCGAGACCATGAGGCGCAGCTTGACGCCAAACAACCGGCCTGGGAAGCGAGCCTCAAAAGAGTCGCGAAGTGGACGCAACTCGGCGTCGATGGGATGAAGTCCAACAACAAGAAGACTACTTTCAAGAAACTCCCGGATGGTTCGGTTCTTGTTGGTGGGCCTCCCATGAAAAACGAACTGTACACGATCACGACGAAGACGGACCTTCAGGGCATTTCGGCCATTCGACTCGAAGCTCTGACCGACAAGAGCTTGGGAGGCAACGGCCCCGGTCGCTCTGATAATGGAAACTTTGTACTGAACGAGTTCCAACTGTTCGTGCAGCCAGTGGGCAAAAAGGCCAAGCCAAAGCGAATTAATTTCGGTCGGGCCATCGCCGATTTCTCGCAGCAAAACTTCGACGTGAACCGGGCTCGCGACAATCGACCCAACACCGGTTGGGCCATCCACCCGCAGACCGGGAAAAATCACGTTGCGATCTTCGAAACACGAGGGCGAGTCGGATATCCGAAGGGCACAAAACTGACGCTCAAGTTCCTGCATCGCTACCAGGATGGCAAACACGTTCTTGGACGATTCCGGTTGTCCGTCACGAAGATGTCACCGCCTTTGAGCTTGAAGCTGCTACCGAAAAACATTGCCCGAATTCTGGATATCCCTGCGGAAAAGCGCAATCCGCAACAGAAGAACGTTGTCCGCGATTTCTACCGGGCCAAAGACCAACAGTTGCCGAAGTTGCGTGAGGCGCTGAATGACTACCCGGTGCCGAATGATCCAAGGGGCGTTGGTGCTCAAGACCTGGCTTGGGCACTTTTGAATAGTCGGGCGTTTTTGTTTAATCGGTAGAGTCTCATTGTTGGAGTGGTCCTTCTCATTTGCGAATGATCACTCCATTGCTGCCTGAGGATGGCGGAGATGTGCAACGATCCAAAAGCCGAAACAATCTCCACAGCCATTCTTCAGAAATTTTCGGATGATGGTCTCCTTCTCGACGATCTTTCGGTAGCCGAACGGCAGCCGAAGGACGATTCGCGAGCGAATTCCAAGAATGCCGACCGACCCGAGAACCATTCCAGGGAAGGATAAGATGATCGATAAACACTTTTGGATTGTGCTTGTGTCGGTTCTGTTGGCGATCGATACTCAGTCGGCTTTGGCCGACCAACCCAAAAAAACAGACCCTGCATCAGCTCTTGGAATTCGCTTCGTAGCAGCCTTGGCCAAAAAGGATGTTGCCGCGGCCAAGAAATGTTGGACCCAGTGGCCTTTGTATGAGAAGTTGTACAAGGCCCTCCCGAAAAAAGTTCGAGACCAGATACCGCCGGAAAACCTTGAGAAACACCGCAAGTACATCGCCGCCCGAGACGAAGTCCTCACCGACTTTTTGCCAAACCTGTTGAAACTCCTTGAACGAGAAGGCGTCAACGTCAAGTCGTTGAAACACGAAAAGACAAAGTTGATTTCCATTCGGGGCAGTGGTGAAAGGAAAGCTGCCAATGCAGTCCGCGTTTACGCGAAGGACGCAAAAGGAATCCAAATCGTTCTGCGGATCGACGACGGCGCATATTACAACGGGCGTTGGTACTTTACGGACAAGCCGTATCGCGATGTGGTGTTGGTCAAGAATGGTAAAGAACGCCGAGTGTTTGTGAAGGATGGGCGGCAGAAGAAAAAATAGGGTCGTGGCTACGCTATTGAAATCAGAACAACAGGGACAGGTTCCCAAAAAATCGAAACCAACTCTTACCCTTCCTTGGGAGAAATGAACAATGCTGGTAATCCCAGGCCAAACGAACAAGGACACCTGCGACGGACTCACACGCCGTGAGCTTCTTCGCGTTGGCGGTTCGGCCGTTCTCGGCTTGACCTTGGCCGACACGCTCCGACACCAAGCCGCCGCGAACGAAGGCGACGCACCGCGTCCTCGCGGTTTCGGTTCTGCCGACAACGTCATCTTGATCTACCTGCAAGGTGGCCCGAGTCACCTCGACTTATGGGACCCCAAAGACAACGTCCCCGACCGCGTCAAGAGCGGCTTCCGTGCGATCAACACTTGCACGGCTGGTGTTCGCGTCACTGAATTGATGCCGAAGTTTGCTCGCGTTCTCGACAAGGTCACGCTCATTCGGTCCATGAGTTACACTCCGGTCGGGCTGTTCAACCACACCGCCGCGATTTATCAAATGTTGACCGGCTATCAAGCCAGCGCCGTGAGCCCTTCGGGACAACTCGAGCCACCAAACCCTCGCGACTTCCCGAACATCGGGTGTAACGTCGCGCGGCTCAAGCCGCCAACGGTCCCGATGCTTCCGTTCGTGATGATGCCGCGACCACTCCAAGAAAGTAACGTCGTCAACAAGGGTGGCACGGCTGGGTTCCTCGGTCGCGCTTATGATCCGTATTACTTGTTCCCGTCGGGCAACGACGACGACATGAACAAGATGTCGCGTGTCCGCGTCGATGACCTTCGTTTACGTCCGGAGGTGTCGGCTCGGCGATTGCGTCGCCGGGGTCGTTTGCTCCAACAAATCGATCAAGGCATGCCCGCGCTCGAGCGAGCGACTCAAGAGTATGATCTCGACACGTACTACCAAAGGGCCCTGAACTTGGTCGTGTCGGGTCGGGCTCGTAATGCCTTCGACCTCACGCGAGAGACGGAAGCGACTCGCAACACTTACGGCAAGAACACGTTCGGCCAGTGCTGTCTGTTGGCGCGTCGGTTGATCGAAGCGGGAACTCGTTTCGTCGAAGTCAACTGGCCGAAGGTCGCCAACTCCAACAACCACTCGTGGGACGTCCACAGCGGACTCACGAACCGAATGAAGAATCAATCCGGGCCGATGTTCGACCAGGGGCTCGCGGCGCTGATCTCTGACCTGCACGAGAAGCGGCTCCTCGACCGAACGCTCGTCGTGGCCGTCGGCGAATTCGGACGAAGTCCACAGCGTGGCTTGAGCACGTCGGGCAACAACAACAGTAACGACGGACGCGACCACTGGCCCTACTGCTATACGGCCTGTATCGCTGGTGCTGGCATCAAGCGAGACTTCGTGTACGGACGCTCGGACCGGACGGCGTCTTCGCCGCTGGAAAATCCTGTGCATCCGACCGACCTTTTGGCCACGATTTACCACTCCGTCGGGATCAACCCACACAGCATCATGCACAACCACTTGAACCAGCCTCGCGAGTTGGTCCAGGGGAATGTGATCACTGGAATCCTTCAGTAAACGCAACCGGTCGCCCACAAGAAAAACCCTCGCGTGAGAATCGCCAGCCGTGATTCTTTCGCGAGGGTTTCGGCGTTCGTTGCGGGTCTGCAGCTTTGCCATTTCCACGCCTTTCCCTCGATTTTCGAATTTGGTCGAGGCCGACGAGGAGCAGAGGAAAGCGACACCGTTATGACAGTACGAGGCGTGCTTTTCGACATGGATGGACTTCTCGTCGATACCGCAACGGCCTACTTCGAGTGTGGAGTGGAGGTCTTTCGGCGTCGCGGAAAATCCTTCACGGAGGAACATGGTCAGCGGATCACCGGCATGACGACACTCCGGGCCATGGAACTGCTCGGCGAAGAATTCGATCTGTCTGAATCTCCTGAAAAGTTGGCCCACGATTACGAAGGACTCTTCGCGCAAAAGCAAGAAGAGGGGCTCCGACTGATGCCCGGGGCGCGAGAGGTACTCGAACGACTGGAACGAAACGGCATCCCAAAAGCTCTGGCCACGTCAGCGTTCCGCATCGTTGCGCAGCGAAACATGGAGCACTTCAACTTGACGGCGTATTTTGCTTTCGTATTGGCGTCTGAGGACGTCACTCATGGCAAGCCGCATCCAATGATCTACCAAAAGGGCTGCGAAAGGTTGGGCCTTCCGCCCGCCGAAGTGCTCGTGCTCGAGGATAGCTTACATGGCACCCTCGCGGCGAAGGCGGCGGGATGTCAGTGCATTGCGGTCCCGAGCCGCTTCACTCGGACGTTGAATTTTTCGTCCGCAGACGCTGTGGTGGATTCGCTTCTCGACGCGAAAGTGTACGAAATGATTGGCTTGTGAGGTCTGGTCTGCCGGGCTCGTTATGCACGGCGTGAGAAAGCAACGCGAGACTGGCTATTCGCGGGTAACTTCATACCTTAATATCATCCTCTCCAAGTACACCATCGCAGCACCGTCGCGTCCGCAGCGATCGGGGAGTTTCCGATCCTGAGTCATCCTGTCCGTCCTTTGCTAATCACTGTCGAATCGAGACATCGAAGAGGAGGTCAGGCCATACCGATTTGGCTCTGGGAAGACGGTGCGTCACTTAGTTTTTACGGAGGCATAACCAAGTGCACGAACAACTCACCAAGCCAAGCACACACAGCTACGCCGACGGGGTCCGGCATTACCTCAACCCCAAGCGACGTGACAACGTGAAAGTTCATTGGGAAGAGCCCTTTACCCGGTCCGTTCTTGAAAGGGCCATCGTCCGCACTCCCTGTGGGGAGAAACTTCATGTGCTGGATGTTGGTTGTGGCACGGGCGACGGATATGCCTTGCTGAGCCGTTTGAAAAAAGCGAACCCGACTATTCTCTTGGACAAACACATCGACTATCTCGGAGTCGACCTCTCCGAAGCGATGGTCCAAGCCGGCGAAGATCGGTACGCCGACAATCCGAATGTCCGCTTTACCCAGGCCAACATGTTGGAATACGAACCGGAAGACCCCGTCGACTTCTTCTTGTCTTGTGGGGTGCCCTATTCGCATCTCACCGCCGACCAGACCGAACAAGCCCTGACGAGTATTTTTCAATCCATCCGCCAACATCAAAATTCGTCCGTCGTCATGGTCGATGTGCTTGGGCGTTACTCGATCGAGTGGACCGAGAAGTGGGACGAGTCTCGTTGGATGTACCGCATGAGCTTCTTCGCGACCGACAAAGAGATGAAGCCCACGCCCATGAGCTTCTACTCCGCCGAAGAACTGGGGGCTCTGATTTATGGCGTCGCGGCCGATGTGGGGTGTACTTTGACGGGGTTGGAATTCTTTGATCGGTCGATCATGGTCGGGCGACACACCAGCACGGGAGAGTTCAATGGGGGACTCCCTCGGTATCGCAACATTGTCAACAACTTGATGGACCCGGACAAACTCACCAATTTCGAGGATTTGATCTTCCCCGAGAACCTTCCCGCGGCTCCCGAGAACGTCGAACGATTCTTCACGCATTTTGCGGCTCGGTGGAATGGTTTGCTCAAGGAAGCGGCGGACATCTGCGGTCAACCGTTGTCCGTTGAACACGCGTTCGTCGACGGGAGCTTGACGGAAGCAGTGAACCTCGAAAACAAAAATGGTGCTCCTGAGAAATTTCAGGCGAAAGTGGTGGAACCCGCCTTGGCCGAGTTGCTCCGACAACTGGAGGCGGATACCCAGCCGGGATTGGGAGTCGGTCACACCTTGACAGCCGTCGTCTATGCGACGGGTGTGGCCTAGTTGGTAGGCTCTGTTGCTCTCTCGTTTGTTCTTCGCATGTCACCAAACGGCTCACGGGATTCCCTCGGAGTCGTTTCTTCCTGGCACCTTCCTCGTGCGTTCTTGACGTCCTTCCTCTTCCATGCGTGGGGTTGACACATCGGGTATACTGGTGAACCACCGACCCTCGAAAGGACGTGGATTCGATCAAGCGTGGGTTCCTACTAATTTGGGCAACCACCCGCACATTCCTCCTAACTGGATTAGTTTGGTGCCTTGGCGTGGGCCGTGAATGCCGCGGTCCTTGACGAAAGGCATCGAAATTTCTAAAAAGGCTTTGCAAAGAAAGATTTCCAATCCACATCTGCGAGCGGCAGTCTTTTTCCTTCCTTCAACATCAGGAGCGACGCGAAGAATTGCACGAGACTTTCCGGTCTGTGGTGGGAGGGCGAAATGGAATTCGCCTCACACAACCTAATCGACGACCAACTTCGCGTGGGCAAGTCTCCCGGCTTGCGAAAGCTCTACTCATCCAGGAATGCTGTCGTGCCACGAAGGGCTCGATTTCAATTACAGTCGCGTACGGCTGTCATACAAAAAGGGAGGGACAGTCTGGCAATTAAAACCGACCCGGTTGTGCGCCAACCTTCGGGGCTTCGGCGACGCCGAGCACGACAGCCAGAGGACTCCCCGGAACTTGAAATTTCGTCACCGCACCTTGGAGGCTGACCATGCTTGAAACCGCGAACAACCAACATTCCCAGGGCGAACGGACTTACCGCGAAGCTGTCGGACACGGGAGTTATAACACGTATACTGCCAACTTGCTCGGCAAGTTTGACAACGTTCGCCTTTACTGGGAAGACCAAACGACGCGGATCGCCTTGCTCGATCCGATCAGCGCTCTGCTCGACGACATCCAGGGGCCAGTTCGAGTGCTCGATCTCGGGTGTGGTTCGGGCCAAGGGTATGACAACCTGACGCGCCTCGAACGTGACCACCTGAGTTTGGATGAAGCCCACGACTGGTTGTTGCCCAAGGAAAACCTTTCCTACTACGGGATCGATCTGAGTGAGGCCATGATCGAGCGAGGCCGCAAGAATTACTCCGATCGATTGAACATCCGGTTCGAACAACATGACCTCAACGAAGGTCTCGCAAACATCAAGACGGAAGAACCGCCGTTCCACATTTACTACTCTTCCTATGGTTCGCTCTCGCACTTGCAGCGACATCACCTGGTGAACCTGTTGGCCGATGTCTCGCAACATGGCGCCAACGGGAGTCTCGTTGTCCTCGACCTGCTCGGGCGGTACTCGTTGGAGTGGCCTCGGTACTGGTCCGCCGAAACGGAAGAAGAAAAGTACACGCACTACACCATGAGCTACCTCTACCTGGGCGACGAGGAAGGGATGTCGAACGCCGAGTTCTTCCCAATTCGGTACTGGGCCGGGGCCGAAATTCCATTGCTCATCGACGAAGTCAACGCCAAGTCGGGTTGCCAGTTTGAGGTGGCAGTGCAAGTCGATCGGTCGATTTTAATAGGGCGGCATTCGGACACTCAAGAGTTCAATCCGGACATTCCGCAAATCCGTTCGAAGGTCAATTTGCTCCTCGAAGACCACATGCGAACTCACTTGCCGGACTTGTTGCTCGATCCGGCGATTGTCCCCGAAGGGGCTGCCGTCACGCCGTTCTTGCGGAAATACATCCAGTGCTGGAACACGCTGATCGAGTTCACGCAGAAGCGAGTCGAGAAGGCTCTGCGTCTGACCGAGGTGAAGGGTTGGAGCAAATTCCCGGCGCCGCTGCAGTTCGCCTTGATGAGCATGGACCGCGTCATCAACGACATCAACTGGATGGGCTTCGGCGAC
>CAYYUU010000128.1:10434-11437 GCA_964474955.1 uncultured Alcaligenaceae bacterium
GCTTACTCTCTGCAAGCGCTCGAACGAAACTTGCAACAAGGGATCGGAGCGGGACACGGTTTGGTCGTGGTGCTGCGGCTCGTGAAGTAAGCCCGGACGCAATCCACGCCTGATTCACTCTGGAACCTTTCGCGATTGCGGAAGGTTTTCTTTTTGCCCCGGCCTCGTCGGTCGCGATAATAACCTACGACCAACCGTCAACGTAAACCCGCCCCCGTTTTCTTGAGGGATTACGATAATGGGACTCGACATTTGGGCCGCGAGCCACCTGAAGTTTCGCCAGGATTTGCCACCACAAGAAGAGATCGAAAAGTGGGAGCGAGAACTTTGGGAAAACGAAGAGAAGGATCTCAGCGATGTCGCCCACATCATTTATCCGAACGGCGAATATCACGAAGCCCGTCTGGAAGGGACGAAGCCGGGCATCTACGACTACACCGAACAGACCAAGATGCACAGCTTCCGCGGCGGCTCGTACAGCGGCTACAACTGGTGGCGACGACATCTGTGCCAATTCGCGTTGGACGAAGACCCCGAAGACGTGTGGGCCGACGCCGAATACTACGAAGGCAAACCGTTTTACGAGATCATTGATTTTTCCGATTGCGAAGGGCACATCGGGACGAAAGTCTCTGCGAAACTCGCCAAGGACTTTCGCGAGCACTCCGACAAAGCCGCTGAGTATGCGACGACCATTCCCGATGGGGAAGGGGAATATTGGCTCGCGACGTATATGGAGTTTTTGGAGGCGTTTGAGTTGGCGGCGCAGAATGGGGTGGTTCAGTTTGGTTGAGGTGTGTGGGCCTCACTGCTGGAACCGCGAAGCGGTGGCAGATTGTAGCCACGTGGCGTAAGCCCGTGGAAAAGATGCGAACACATCATCCCTTGATTGCTTTCTTTCCGTAGCCGGGAACCGGCGACACAAGGCATCCTCACTCGCACAGGTGCCCAGGCCATACCCGGCACGCCAAGAGCCTGATTTCTGCCGCCGCTGCGCGGCTCC
>CAYYUU010000129.1:0-11381 GCA_964474955.1 uncultured Alcaligenaceae bacterium
CCGATTCAGCTCAGTTCGAGCCACGACTACGGCGACTTTATCATCGGGCGACAGTTCCGCGAAAATTTTCTTCGTCCACTGGAGGGCGCGACTTTCCGGCGTCGAAGTATCAGGGTTGCGAAGGGTCATGCTGGCCGACCCGTCGAGGACGAGGACGACATCTCGGTCCGGGCGTGTTGCATAATGAGCCACCATTGACCCGGAAATGTAGGGTGCTGCCAGTGCAAACACGAGTATGGCAATCAAGCCCATTCGTAAGAGCATGAGGAGTAGCTCTTCGATCAGTAACCGACGTTGTTTCGTTTCGCCGACGTCGAGGAATTGCATGGCGCCCCATTCAACCACCGTGTAGCGCCGTCGACTGAGGATGTGGATGATCGGAGGAATCGCGACTGCCGCGAGTCCGCTGAGGATCAATGCGTTGAGAAGACCAAAAGCCATATTATTGTTTGTTACTCAGGAGTACGGCACAACTTACTTTCGTTTCGCCCGCTTTGACAAATAGATACCAAGAGCCCGTTCCACGGGCTCATCCGTGCGCATCAAATGATAATCAATTTTCAACAACCTACATTCATCTTGTAGCCGTAAGTGAAAATCTTCGAATTTCTTAAGATATTCGCTCCGGAGTCGTCGGGCATCGACCAGTTTCCTGTGATTCTGATTTTCCAAATTGCGGAACTGAGTCCATTTCTTGAACGGGAACTCTATTTCTTCGGGGGCTAGGATGTGGAGAAGTAATATTTCGTGTCGCTGGTGTCGGAAGTGCTTGAACGCATGGGTCAACCGGTCTATGTCGTCGAAGCAGTCGGAGAGAACAATAATCATGCCGCGTTTTTTGATGCGGTGTGTGAGTTCGTGCCATAACGGAGACAAACTCGTCTCGCCTCCCGGCTTGGCGTTCTCCAAGGTTCGCATCAGTTGCAATATATGTTTCGATTGCGAACGGGGTTGCATGAATTCCCGGACTTTGTGGTCATGGAGGAGTAAACCGACCGCGTCGAGTTGCGTCTGCATGAGATACGCCAAGGACGCGGCAACGTGTTGGGCATATTCGAACTTACTTCGTTGCGCTCCGGAATATCCCATGCTCCCACTCGCGTCCACTAACAGATACGCCTTGAGATTCGTCTCTTCCTCATACTCCTTGATGTAATAACGATCCGTTTTTCCAAACGCTCGCCAATCGATATGTCGAATTTCGTCGCCGGGATAATACTGTCTATGTTCCGCAAACTCTATGCTGAAGCCTTTGAACGGGCTCTTATGTACTCCTGTCAAGAATCCTTCCACGACGTCGCGCGCGATCATGGCGAGGCGGCTGTATTTTGATATCGCAGTGGGATCGAGTATGGGACGGGACATATCAAAACTCAATGTGTTGGGTATGTAACAAGTTGGCCAAACGATCGGGAAAATCAGTAATGATTCCGTCGACGTGCCAGCCGAGCAACCGCTGCATGTCTTCGACGTTGTTCACGGTCCAGGGGATGACTTTGACATTCACTCGCTGGGCTTGGCGAACTTGTTGTTCATCGAGCGAGCTATAATTCGGCGAGTAAATATGTGCGTCGGCTGCGTGAACTAGTTCGGGAATCGACGCGGGGGCCATTCCGCCAACGAGCGCCGCGCCTTGGAGACCTTCTTCGAGTTGGCGGGCCGCTTTGACGGCTCGATGGTCGAAAGACTGAATACAGCATCGTTCCACCGCGTTGGCTTGTTGGATCACGCGGACGGTTTGTCGTTCGAACGTACTTGGACCGGTTCCATCGAAGTCATCGCCAATGTCTTGCGGTCTTGACGGATTTCGTTTGAGTTCGATGTTGAATCGCACTTCCTGGGCCCGCCGACGTTGGGCTTCTGTCTTCTGTGTTCGCTCTCCGTCGGTTCCGGCGTAAGCGTTCACGAAGGCGAACACATCGGCCAGGGTCGGAATTGAATATGGCTCAATTTTATGTTGCCGCGCGTAGGCTTCGGCGATCGGAGTCGTGGTGTTGTTCTGGTTTGGATACAGTCGCCGCGACGGATTGCGGTCAGCGAGATACCCTCGCAATTGAGCCAATGTGAGTGTTGCGACGCCTGGTCTTGTGGCGACTCGCGGGACAGTTGTGTTGGGTCGTTGGCGGCAGATGGTCGGTGACAACCGGGCGTCATGCGTCACGACGGGAACTTGGTCTTTGGTCAGATGCAAGTCGAGTTCGAGCGTCGTGACCATCCAGTCGAGCGCGACTTCGAAAGCCGGAAGGGTATTTTCCGGCTTGAGTCCCCTCGCACCACGATGGCCCTGCAAGTCGATAAATTGAGGCATGGAGTTTCCGTCGTGTGTTGTGTCGTTGCTTCGTTCGGTTGGGCGTAGTTCGTCCCGCCGTCAGATATCAACTCTACACGCACGACGGGGGAATCGTCCAGAATCAAAATGGAATCGGCGCTATTGAGCGTCCGCGAGTAACTCTTTCCACGTTTTAACGTCGAGGATTTTGTCAAACATCTGTTCGAGACGTTCTTTCGGTTAAAGGTTCTCAATTGTTGTCAGGACCTGTTCTGTCGGCTCTCCGAGATGTCGCCGGCCCAAACGAAGGACCATTGCCCGAGCCGCTTCTTCTCGTCCTTCATTGAGGATAGCTTGATATGTGGAAGACTCGCGCACTTGGTCTCTTCTTGGGATCAATGAACCGATGGCTTCGACTAATTTTTCTTCAACACGACATCGACGCTCCGTTCCACCCGATACTGTTGGGTTCCTTCGGAAGTCTTCACGAAGCCGACGAAGGAAACAGAGAGCTTGTACTTGCCCGGTGGGAAGGGGTTTCGCAGCGGAGCCCCGGTATCCGACGGACCATTCCAGTTACGACCGGTCCATGCGAACGATCGTTTGTATTTGCCTTTCTTGATCATCTGGAAGTTCGGGCGAGGCGGGAGCCCGAGCCCGACGTCTCGAATGCAATATCTTTGATTGTTGCCCGAAATCATGGGGAACGCATGCAGCTTGCTTTTTCCATCGTCACCATCAGCGGTCCTTTGAGTTTTCGCCCAGACGTTGGGGATGTCTTCGCGTACGATGATTTGGTACTCGAACTTCACGCCCTTCGCGACTTCGGCTAGCGTGAAGACGTATTGCTTTTTGCTAAACTTGACGTCGATCGCTTTCTCCATGGTCTTCGTGCCAAGGTTCTTGGCGGGAGCCTGCTTTCCCTGAGCCACGCACATCGAACTTCCGGCGTTCCACAACAGCACGATCGCGAAGACAGAACGGAGACGCATTGGAAACTCCTCGACTAAAGATTTTGTTGGTTTTTTGATACTGACGGGATAAAGGTGTGTTGGGATTATCCGACGGACCAAGAACTTTTCGCGGAGCGAAAAACAACGATCCAAAACAAAACAAGAAAAAAGCCCACGGAGGTCATTTCCGTAGGCTTTCGTGGAATTCAAATTGTGACGCCGTTGGACATTAGCGTTTGGCGGCTTGGCCAACAATGATGACAATCACGCGAGGCGAGTAATCTTGGACTTCCTCACCGATCGCTCTTTTTGTCTCGGGGGATGTGCCGCCCTTTGGCGTACCACCGAGAATAGCTTCCAGGGCGTTCTTGTCGTCGTTCTTTTTTGGGGTTTCTTTTTTCTTTTCGGTTTTGGGCTTTTTGGCGTATTTCTTCCGGGGAGGACGTGGTTTCTTGATCAAGACCGTGACTTGTTGGCCCGTCTGGACATCACTCAGTTGACCGGGGAAGTAAGGCAAGCCTTCGTTGCCTTGTAGCTCTCGAAGTCTTTTCCGGGTCAACGGAAGAATTTTCCCTTTGTCGTCGTATTGGATCGGCGGCGTCGTCACGCGAACATGGTATTTGTCGGCGAGCTTGACTCGGAATTGTCGGTTGCCTTTTTTGATCTCGTACAGTTCTGGTGGCCGTTGCAAGTGACGTCGGAGGTCGTACAACCGACGCTGTCGATCTCGGATGTTCCGCGCTCGTTGAATTTGGACGGTCAGCTGGGCCTTGCGGCGGTTCCAACTGGCAAGACGGCGGGCGGCGTCGGCGCGAGGAACTTTGACTTGGTAGGGAACTTCAATCTCAACTTCCCCCCCGGCCATGTCTGTTAAACGACCAGTGAGCTTTTGATCGTAGCGAATCGGCGGGACGCGTTTCGGTTTCGTCTTGTCCTCAGTTTTTTTCTCGGTCTTCTTGTCCTCGGTCTTTTTCTCAGTTTTCTTCTCGGTCTTTTTCTCGTCACCGAGAATTCCGGCGAGTCCGCCTTCTTTCTTTTCTTGGCTGACTCCTCGCGAGGTCAACGAGAGGGAAAGTAAGATTGCGAGCGTCATCCAAATAAAGCGCATAGAACACCTCGTGTTGAGTTCGAGAATGTTTTCTTGAGTATTTCCGTACAGCTATCTACTTGTACTGTAGCCTTTGGGAACACGGAGAACAATGCAAAAACCGAAAGGTCTCTCGGCGGCGAGCCTGCCGGCTTACGCTTGGCGTACAAAATCGAAGTGTCTTCCCACACTTTAGACGATAAACTCACCCCAAAAGTTGCCGAATAACCTGTCCGCCCGTCTGGCTCAGTTGTTTGAATCGTCCGCCGTGGAAATACGTGAGTCGGTTATCGTCGAGGCCGAGCAAGTGCAACACTGTCGTGTGAAAGTCCTTGAGCGGATGCACGACTTCGGCAGCTTCGTTGCCGACGTCGTCGGTCGCGCCGATGACGTGTCCCGCCTTCACGCCGCCCCCGGCCATCCAGATCGTTTGGGCCTTGGCGTTGTGATCGCGTCCGAGGGCTCGCCCACCACGACGTCGTCCGTTGTCTGGCGACCGACCAAACTCTCCGGCCCAAATCACGAGCGTTGTGTCGAGCAGACCACGCCGTTTCAAGTCTTTGAGCAGGCCCGCAATCGGCTTGTCGACGGCCCGCATTCGATTTCGGTGTGCGTCGGCGATGTAGTCGTGCGAGTCCCAACCGCTCGTATAAACCTGCACGAACCGTGTCCCTTGCTCGACCAACCGGCGGGCGAGCAAACACTTGCGTCCGAACTCGTCGGTCTCTCGTTCGCCGACGCCGTAGAGACGCTTCGTGGCATTTGTTTCGCGGTCGATGTCCAACACTCCGGGCACCGACACTTGCATCCGGAAGGCCAACTCGTACGTCTCCATCCGCGCCGTCAATCCGTCGTGGTTCGGATGTCGCTCTCGATGCCCTTGATTGAGTTGATTGAGTAAGTCGAGGTTTTCCCTCTGGACCTGCCGGGTCACACCGGCAGGCGGATCGAGATTCAAGATCGGAGACCCTTGCGGCCTGAGTGCCGTTCCCTGATACCGTGCGGGCAGGAAACCATTTGACCAGTTGGCCGCGCCGCCTTGTGGATACGTCACGTCGGGCAACACGACGAACGCGGGCAAATTTTCGTTCTCCGTCCCAAGCCCATATGTCACCCAAGCCCCGATGTTCGGATCGCCACCAAACCGATTGCCGGTGTTCAGGTGATACAGCGCCGTCGGATGGTTAATACTCTCGGCAACACACCCACGATAAAAACAAATGTCGTCGACACACTCGGCAAGATGTTCCCAGTGCTCGCACAGCGTCATACCGGACTGTCCCGCCCTTCGAAATCGAAACGGGCTCTTGACGTAATACCGTCGACCGCTCGCCATGGCGGAAGCGAACTGGTCGCGTCGGACGAACTCCTGCATGTGGAGTTGGTCGAGCCGCGGCTTCGGGTCGAACGTGTCGATGTGGCTTGGTCCGCCTTCCATCAACAGGAAAATGCACGACGTCGCTCTGGGCGTGTGGTGTGGTCTTCTTGGCGCGAGTGGCCCGGCGTTGGCTTGTTCTTGAGCCAACATCGAGGTGAAGGCAACGCTGCCGAGGCCGGTACCGAGCGAGTACAGGAAGTCGCGACGGCTGGGAGAACACAGTTGTGGAATGGTCGGAGAAGGCATCTTTGTTCTTAGCTCTTTGGGAGAGGATGTGGCGTTATCGTGGTGTGTTCCCTGCCATGCGAATGACGACCCGAACGTTTAATGCAGGTACACAAACTCATTGCTATTCAAAAGCACCAAACATATCTCCGCCAACGCTCGCGTTTCCGCAGGCACTTGCGACGGTTGCAGATTTCGCTCGTACGAACTCGCGTCCCACTCTTCGACGATTTCGACCCGCGATCCGCTGAACTCGGCAATCCGACTTCGAACGATCCGTTTTGGTAAATCTCGTCGAGCAGGTTTGTGAGTTCGATGGTGTTCGCACATCTTCTGATAATGGGCCAAGCAGAGTTCTTGTTCGCGAGCCGTCGGGGTGCGTCCGTAGACGAGGCGAAAAGCCCGTTCGAGTTGGTCCCTTCGGGTCTTGAATTTTTGTCGCAACTTGTGGGCCATGGCCAGCGCCATCTCGTGGGCGAACTCGCCGTTGAAGAGCGTGAACACTTGCGGCGTCACGGTGCTTTCTTCGCGGCGTTCGCACGACACATCCATGTTCGGTGCGTTGAAGACTTCGAGGAAGGGATTGCCGACCGACCGGATTTGGACTGTGTAGATCGTGCGCCGGTGGCGTTGCTCTCGCTTCGGCGAAGGCTCATAAATCGGTGCGAGGGCTCCCATGATCTGTCGCGGTTGCAAGGCGACGTCCCAGTTGATCTCCGGATACACCGGTGGTCCGCCACCCGCCCGGCTCAGTTCGCCCGAGACGGCGAGAATGCTGTCTCGTAACTCTTCGGCGGTCAACCTTCGCGGCGGGAAGTACGCCAGACTTTCGTTGAGCGGGTCGACCTTGCGGACTTTTGCGATGTGTGGGTGTTCGTCGCTCTGCTGATACGTCGCCGACAACATGATGAGTCGGTGCATCTGTTTGATCGACCACTTGTGCTTGACGAAGTACGTCGCCATCCAGTCCAACAGTTCCGGATGTGTGGGACGTTTCCCCATCTTTCCGAAGTTGTTGCTAGTCGCGACGAGTCCCTTGCCAAAGTGCCAGTGCCAAATTCGATTGACCATGACGCGGGCGGTGAGCGGATTCTTCTCGCTCGCGATCCACCTTGCCAGGGCCAGACGGCGACCATGCGACTCGTTCGGCACGGTATTCCACTCGCTCGGATAGCGTTCATCGTCGGACTTGTAGACCGCACTCAGCACTCCCGGCGTGACCGCTTTTCCTTTCGCAGCGAGCGAGCCACCTTTGAGGATGTGCACGGTTTGGGGTTTCTTCTTTTTCGGGCCGCCGTTGTTGACGCTGAACGCGATCGGCTGATATCGTTTGAGGGCCAACTTGTAAAACATGGCTCGCTTGCGATACGTTCGCCTCAATTCTTCCTGTGCTCCTTTGTCGGCCTTGTCGACGTTCTGGAGCTTGGCGTTGTTGCTCTCCGTCCTCTTCTGAATTCTCGCGGTAAAGTCCGCGAACCTGTTGGTGTTTTCGGTCGGCAGAAACGGCGTCTTCCGTTCGGCAAATTGGACGGGTGCAAAACATGCCTGGACTCGGTAATAGTCGCGAGTGGGCAGCGGGTCGAACTTGTGATCATGACAGCGGCAACACGTCAGTGGTAACGCCAGGAACGTCGTCCCAACGGCGTTCGTCACGTCGTCCAAAAAGAGTTGCCGAGTCACAGCCGCAACGCTCATCCCGGTGTGTTCCCACGGACCCATCCGGAGATATCCGACGGCGATCTGAGTTTCCGGATTCGATGGCTTGAGTTCATCTCCGGCGAGCTGTTCGAGAATGAATCGATCGTACGGCTTATCTTGCTGGAAGCTTCGGATCACGTAATCGCGATACCGCCAGGCGTTGGGCCTTTCGTAATCGTTAGAAAAACCGCTCGAATCGCTGTATCGGACGACGTCCAACCAGTGACGCCCCCAACGCTCTCCATAATGCGGCGAGGCCAGGAGCCTCTCGATCAACTTTTCGTAGGCGTTGGGAGATTCGTCTTTCAAGAACGCATCGACTTCTTCGGGGGAAGGCGGGAGGCCAGTGAGGTCATACGTCGCCCGCCGGATCAGGGCGAGCCGGTTGGCCTTCGGGGCCGGCGAAAGACCGTGCTTGTGGAGCTTCCGGAGTACGAAGGCATCGACGGGAGTTTGGCACCATTCCGAATTCGTCTTGGCGTGTGGGATCGCAACGTCCTTCACGGGCAAGAACGCCCACGCTTCTTTCGGGTCGACCTTCCAGGTCTTCTTAACGACTGTCTTGGGTTCGCCCCAGGGGGCTCCTTCTTCGATCCATCGTCGCACGGCGTTGAGTTCGGTCTTGGTGAGGCGGTCTTTTTCCTTCGGCGGCATCTTGATGTCGCCTTGGCGGAGGACCGTCAGATACAGGAGGCTCTTGTCGGCGTTTCCAGGAACGATTGACGGCCCGTTGTCACCACCAGTCAACGCGGCCTTGCGCGTCCGAAGGTCGAGTCCCGCCCGAATTCGCTTCGGGTCGTCCCCATGACAGCCAAGACACTTTTGCTCGAGAAGGGGTTGGATGTGCTTCCGGAAGAGGTCGGCTCCCCCTTGCGTTCCCCGAGGTCGCGACTCTTGGGAGAATGTGCGAGTCGGCGTGAGGCAGGCCCACCCGATCACAATCATTGTAACAATCCACATGACCTGCTTCATGCGAAAAGGCCTCCCAAACAGTCTCATGCTGAAGTGTTTGTGTCGGGAACGTCGAACGAGTCCGGACTCGAGAAACGACCGCCAACAGAGAATCGTAAGAATAGATATTAGATTAACTTGGGCGTTGCTTGCTGTCAACAAGGTGGAATGGGGACTCGTCGTGGCCCGCGAACAGTGTGGGATCAAGAAAGGAGAACGTGGAGCGGACGGGGGCGAGGAACTTTCATGAAACTGTAATCTACCTCACGGAAGGAAAGATTTTGTCACTTTAAGATTTTCTTCATAATCCATTAAATAGTGTGAGCGTTTCCGGAAACGCCCAGGAGAAGTCGCAAGGGCCGAGATTGCGGGTTGTGCCGAATGTAAAGTGACAACATTCCCAGCGAAAACCTTGATTTTTGATGCTTTGGGATTCGTTTGGGCTCTGGCGTGTAAACTTCCGATACACACCAAGAACCAACCTCTGGCCCGACTTGTGAGTCTTTGTGAGACTGGAAAAGGAGGAAATGAAAATTTTTTCCTTGCTCTCTCACCGAAAGTTCATTATCTATTATAGGCTAATGATATTTTGTTGTTTGCGTGCATGATCGCCACGGACAGCAATTCAACAACCCAGATAACAAAACTTGCTTACAGACGAAGCCCACCCTCTCCAAACTCTGGGCTGCTTAAATTCTCACCGTCCGTAAGCCATTAAGAATACATCGCCCAAAAATGAATCCGCGCCTTCCTGAACTACCGAGGTCGATGCTCACAAAAAGAATCGGTCTCAACCTTGAGCCTGAGCATAGTTCTTGAGGAAGCTGGGATGCCTCCTGAAAACACAAACGGACTGAGTCCGTGAGTTGATAGGGATCGCTTTGTGGCGCGAACATTCCAGCAATTTTTTATTCCTCAAAAGCTGCCACACACCTCCATCCTGGAGATCACTATTGGTCCGCGCTGAGCCAACTGTTGGATGTGGAGACACACTCGTTCCACAACCCTGAGAATTTTCGCGAGCTTCGGCTACTTGGCTTGTTGTTCGCTCTTCCCACTATAAGACGAACTGGATTTCGAGAACAAACAACCTGTTGTGAATATTGGATGATCTGAGAACGTTTTTCTTTCAAAAAATTGCTCGCCCTCACCCCACGAGGAAGTTTGTCGGCGAGGTGACAAGGCATACTGCCCGAATATTCTCGTTTTCTTACTGCATCGCTTCTCTTGGAGGAAAAAACATGTCACGCAAGCGACCTCTTCGGTCAGGCTTCACGCTGATCGAGCTGCTCGTCGTGATCGCCATCATCGCGATCCTGATTGGATTGCTTCTGCCTGCCGTCCAGAAAGTGCGGGAAGCCGGGGCTCGCATGACCAACGCGAACAAGCTGAAGCAGATCGCTTTGGCCATGCACAACTACAACGACACGAATGACAACTTGCCGCCCGCATTCGGTTGGAACAGGCCGCTGAAGAGTGGAGAGGACGCGATTCCTGGCGGCGCCCAAGGTTCCGGCTACTTCCACATTCTTCCCTTCATGGAGCTGGGGAACTTGTATGACCAAGCCGAGGCAAGCCGTAGCTATTGCTACATCTCGGATCTGTCCCAAAGCACAAAGGGCAGTTCGACGTGGAAATACAACAACTCGACATATGGCTACGAGCGCCACTACAGCTACGAACAATCTGATCGAACGTACAAACGGTTGTCTCCAGCCGTCACGGCTAATTGGTCAGGCGAGGTGTATACGACAGTTGTTCCCGCTTTCCAGTCCGACTTGGATGCCTCCATCACGAGTTCCACCGTCGGGTATGCGAGCTTTTTGATGAACTCGGATGTTCTCACTGGAACATCGAAGGTACAGACGATTAAAGACGGAACAAGCAACACGGTCCTCCTCGCTGAAGGTTACGGCCTCTGTAGGTCCTTCGGGTACACCGACGCGCCAGCAAACCGAAACTATGTCGGTGGCTATCGCTACAGCTACTGGGCTGGATATTTGTATGACTACACCTATAAAAGATCGTATACTTACAACTATTTCGGCTCGTACTATACTCAGAGGTATGGTCAAGATTATAAACGAACTACGACTTACAGCTACAGTTATTACTCACCCAGATTTTCCGCCACGCCAGGCGAGACATTCCAAGTGCGCCCTCCGACGAACAAATGTAACGGTGCCGTTCCGCAAGGGCTGAGCACGGGCGTCCTCCAAGTTGCCTTGTCCGATGGGAGTGTCCGAACACTGACCCAATCGATCACGCACGATAGCTGGAACGCTGCCTTAACGCCGAACGGGGGGGAGGTCCTCGGGAGTGAGTGGTAAACATTCATCTGGTGATTCTCCGACCCAACCTGGGCTGGCGAACTTTGGCTTCCTCCACCTTGGGATCGCAACGAGGCGCGCCTTGGGTTTCTTGGTCCTCTGTTCGGCCTTGTCGATTGTCGCATGTGGCCAGCAAGAGCCACAGGTCATCAAGCCGGACAAGGATCAAATGGTCCGTGGCCAAAGCGTCTCGGGAAAGGTGACGTATAAAGGAAAGCCCGTCCCATATGGCTACGTCCTGTTTTTCAATGAGGTTTTTAGCTTTAATCCTCAAACTGGAAAAATGGCACCGACGGCTTGGGGCAAAATCGGCTCCGACGGAAACTATGTTGCTCAAAATGTTCCTACAGGGGTTGTCCGAATTTGCGTCGCCACAGACCCAGACATCTCAGTCGCCAAACTCCTCCAACCCCAGTCCATGGTCGATGGACCGGATGTTCCTTCAGGAGAACCGGGGCCTCCCATGCCTGGAGGCGGACCACCTGGGGAG
>CAYYUU010000130.1:0-11323 GCA_964474955.1 uncultured Alcaligenaceae bacterium
AGTGAATCCAGACAAGTGATATACTCGACGCCCAAAGTCTCAACGTAATGCTGCCAATCGTCCGCCATCTTGCGAGCACTTTTATATCGAAACGTCGCGTCGTCAAACAAAAAGGGATAGTTGCAAAAGTTGCAGCGGTACGGGCACCCTCGCACGCTCTCGTAATAAATCATAGGTTGTCGGTCACCGTCTTTTTCGGCGAGCCCCCAGTCGGGCACGATCAACTCATCCAAACTCCGGCCCTCCGGAACCCCGCTGAAGACGAAGCAGGAATGAGCCCGTTTCTCAATGCGGCCTCGCTCTGGCGGCTTCAAATTTTCGTACCCCGAACGAACCCAATCGGCGAGAGCTTCGACCAACATTTCGCCGTATCCGACGGCGACGAGATCAACTCCAGGCAAGCCATCCCATTTTCCTTCCAACACTCCAACGAGCGCGCCACCCGCAACGATTCGATTGTGAGAACGTTTCATGCGGCCAACGATAGCTTCGAGTTCGCTGAGGTCGTGGAGGTACGTCGTCGACAGGAAAACGCAGTCGGTTTCGGCGAGCAAAAGCTCGGCCCGCCGTTGGTCACTAAAGAGAGTATCGAGGGTGATGCATTCGTATTGCAATCCCGCCTTTTCCAACAACGTGGCGAGCACAACCTCGGTCAACGAAGGCGCATTCGTTTCGGCGGGGGTGGCAAAGTGTTTCTGAACTGCCTGGCGCAGTGCTCGGCCACGAAACGGCAGCCGCAGTTGTTCCAGTGCTCGTGCGATGAGCGGTTCGGCCATGGCCAGCTTGACTTTCAGGTCGAGCCAAGCGTGCCGCGAACGAGAGAACTGCTCCCAACATTTTCGGGCAGCCTGCCAAAGCGATTTCTCCTGAGACGTGATCAAGCCGCCAGTCACGACGAGGACTTTCTTTTGCATTGGGTTCTCCTTGTTTGAATCCTCGCCCATCACGTCCGTTCGTGTTGGATTCCGACCTCAATTGAGTGTACGAGTTGTGTGCGGCGAACCCAAGAGGGAAGACACCGCGGACCGTTGCAAATCTCGGAGTGTTGCTTTTCTCTCGGAATGCGAGATGTATTGTTGTCCGGTTTGTTGGTTTTTGACTTTTGGCCGAAGGCCAAGAAAAACTGCTGGGGCATCGCCTCAGATATGGTAACCAACGATACGCAAATTGCGTTTCCTTCGAGTTGCCAAACGGATGTGCGTTTTTGAGTGGGCAGAGCCGATCCAACCCTCGTCGGAAGTCCTCGGACCAGTCTCCCTTTGGACAAGAAAATTTGAGATGACATTCGGAAGTGAAAACACGAAGTGAGAAATGCGTGGAAGGTCGGATAGCTCCCGAACGAATCGAATCGGTCGAGAGCTATCGAAATCCTTCGTCGTCACAAGCTCACCAACACACTCGGATTTCGCCACACGGCTGCGGTGACGTTTGTGATGACCACGCCCAAGTTACCCCTGATCCCATTCCACCTGCGGATCGTTCCGTCGGGCGTGATCGTGTGCCAGACGCCAAGCCAGTCCTGTAACCACTTTTCATTCTGGCCGTAACTACTCTGAAAATACGAGTCGGCAAACCGGAACCCGTGGGTCGCCTGAAGTGGAGCCAACTCTGGGTTGAAGAGGAGATTCAGATTCCCCCAAGCCGCGCGAGTGACAGTTGCAACCTCAACTCCGAGCTGTTGACCAACACCTTCCCACCGGCGTATGATTCCGTCGGGCGTGATTGTGTGCCACGTCCCGACTTGATCCAAAAACCACTTCTCGTTGAATCCGTATGAGTTTTGGTAAAGGGAACGACCGCGACGAAAACCGCCCGACGCCTGGACTTGCTGGAGTTGTTCCACCTCGCCCATCGAGATCTGAATGGGAGCATTGAAGAGGCGATTGAGGTCATCCCAAATGGCCGGTGAAACGGTCGCAACGACGTCCCCGAGTTGCCTTGAGATCCCACCCCACCGTCGTATCGTCCCGTCAGGAGTGATCGTGAAATAGGACCCCGCCGCATTGAAGAACCACTTCTCGTTCAATCCATACGCGTTCAGGTATGTCGATTTCGCGGCTCGGAATCCCTCGGTGACACGAAGGTCCGAGAGAACCTGAAGTTCCGCGGAAGAGAAGGTCAGTGGTGCGTTGAACAGTAGGTTCGGATTGGTGTAGACCGACGGATCCACCGTCACCACCTCAGAACCGAGCTGCCCAGAGAGCCCTTCCCATCTCCGAATTGTCCCATCGGGTGTGATCGTGTGCCATAGCCCGGAGCGGTCCAGGAACCATTTTTCCCCGAACCGATAGCTGTTGGTGTAGAAGGACCCAGCTCGCCGGAATCCGTGTTGCTTCTGGACGTTCCCGAGTTGCGACGTCGAAGGGACAATCGAGTATTCGATGAGGGGTTGGTCCGGAGTTGTCGGTGGGTTGTCGGGTAGGAACCGACTCCCCGACGGGATCACGGTGAGAAAATCAATGACCGTCCGCAGACTCACAGACGTCAGCATCATCTTGTATGCCCCCGGCAGAGTCACCGTCAGGTTCAAGGTCCCCAGACCATTCAAGACGGTTGCCTGCTTTGCACCTGTGAGTTGCCCTCCCGAAGAACTGCTCAGCAGGGTGGCGGTGACGCTGTCATGAAAGTTCGGATCGAAGGTCCCGGCTGCGTCGGTCGCACGCAGGTTCAGAGTAAACACCTGTCCTGCCGTTACGATCGAGCTGAACGTTGGCACGATCCGACTTGCTGAGAAGGACAGCGGTGGCACCTCAAGCTCCGGAACCCTTGGTCTTCCAACGATTCGAGCACCCAGATGATACGTCCCCAACTGATTCGCCTTCAGGTTGTCGAACGTGGCCACTCCTTTTTCGGCCACGGCTGTCAGGTTCCCCGCCAGAACTCCTCCACTTGTCACTCGAAGCGTCACAGGACCGTTGTAGGTCATGTCCGCCTCGCCCAACTGATTCAAGAGGGTCACCTTGAGATCAAAGGCGCTATTCGCGATCAGTTCTCCCGACGAAACGACCGAGACAGAAGGAGTAAATTCAACCGTGTGCGAAAGTGGCTCGGAGGTCGTCGGATGGAAATTGCTGTTCCCGCTGTATGTCGCCGTCACTGTGTGGGAACCTTCTCCAAGGACAGAGAGGACGAACGAGGCTTTGCCGTCTACAAGGAGTTGCGGCTGCGTAACGGACACACCATCGAGCTGCAAGCTGACTGTTCCTGTCGGGACAACACCTGGGTTGGGAGAAGTCACCCCCACCAGAAAAGTGGCTGGTTCTGAGGTGAACGTGGGATTCTGCAGAGCTGTCAGAGTAACTCCAGCAGTGGCCTGTTGGATAGTCACAGTCGTGACGTCCTCACTCGGACTGCTATTTCCAGTCCCAAGATACTCTGCCTGGACGACATGTGTCCCCACCGGGAGAGGATTGGTGACGAGCATCGCCTTCCCATCCGCCAAAGGCACGAGTTGCTGAATCAAATTGTCCCCAACGGTGAACTCGACCATCCCCGTCGGAGCAAGGGCACCACCCTCAGAAAGCGTCACCGTCGCCTGGATGGTGAGAGTCTCCCCAAATACCAACTCCGTGGCAGAAACCGAGATGGTGGTCTGCGTTCTGGTTGGTGTGATGATCTGGGCGATTGCGTTCGACAACGGACTTGCTTCGTGCGAATCAGACCCAAGGTAACGGGCCCTGATGGAGAAACTCCCCACCTCCAAGTTCGGGAACGTCGCTGTCCCGCTGGCAGTCAAGGGAAGAGTGACAACACGGGGATTCAGGTCATCTGCTGAGGTCGTGGTGTCATCGATGAAAAACGTCACACTCCCTTGTGGTACACCTCCTCCCGGTGACACGGTTGCGACGTGCGTTTCCAGGATTGCTTCTCCGAACGGAGCACTACCCGGTGCGGTCGATGTCAATGTAATCTCGGTGTCCGCTTTGTGGACAATCAGGGGTGCATCGGTCACGTCCGAACTGGACAAGAAATTCTCGTTCTCCAGGTACGTCGCAGTGACCTCCTCAGACCCCACCGGCAGGTCATCCACGATCACACTCGCTTGCCCGAACTCGTCAAGCGCTGCAACGAACGGCCTTGCCCCAACTTGGAATCGGACCGTCCCGGTAGGCTGCACGGAACTTGGATTGCTGTTGCCGACGTCAGCGCTCAGGGCAACGCTCTCCCCAAAGATCGCATCGGATTTGGACACCGACACATCGATCGTCGTCCCGGCTTTGCCAATCTGGCGCGTCACAGATTGCTGCCCCAGGTGGAAGGACCCATCGCCCAGATAATTCACCAGGATACCGTATGCTCCCACTGCCAAGTCTTCCATCAAGACTTGAGTCACGCCATTGACGAGGATCTCTGAGAAATGCTGTCCTTCCACTTGGAATTCGAGTGTCCCTGTCGGGGTTCCCTCTCCAGGGTTCACAGCCACGACGTCCACGATGACTGTGACGTCTTCTCCGAAGACCGGATTCTCCGGCGATGTGGTGATCACGAAACCGACGTCGGCTTTTGCAACGACCTGGTCTTGTTCCTCAGTCTGGTTGACAAAGTTCCGCTCGCCGGAATACGTCACTTCGACAGGATAGATCCCGGCAAGGCCTCCTGGGACAACGATCTCCGCGAGTCCATCGACCACAGGAATATTGCTGAAGGTCTGACCGTTGAAGTGGACATCCACGGTCCCACTCGGGAACGAGTTCCCTTGGGGGTCGCCAATGACAATCGCGATTGTGAATTCTTCTCCGGTCACCGGAGTGCTCGGAACGGATTGAATCTGAACCGAGGGAGTTGCCGGGTTGACCGTTTGATTCAAAGTCGCCGAGGTGCTCTGAAGAAAATTGTTGTCTCCCAGATAGGTGGCGGTGATGGCATACGTTCCCGCGTCAAACGTCGAGAGGTGCCCCACACCCGAGCCGTCTAACATGACGGTCTCTTTCCTTGGGTCACTATCGTCGGCTGTTGTCCCCAAATCATCAATCGTGAACAAGACGCTTCCCGTTGGAACAACGGACAAGCTCCCGACTTCCACAAGGACAGAAATGTCGGTTTCCCCAAACACAGACGGATTGGGCGACGATTGGATCATCGTGCTCGTTATCGCCGGAGTGATCACTTGCGAGATCGTGGTGGAAGTGCTGCTCAAGTGATTCCCGGGCCCAGAGTAAACCGCCGTGACATGGTAGGTGCCGGCACCTAGCGAGGACAAGCTCGCCATGCCATTCGCATCGAGAGCAATCTCCACGCTCTGTGGTTGGTCATCGTCCGCCGTCGTGGACGTGTCATCGATCAGGAACGTCACCGTTCCCGAGGGAGTACCCATCGAGTTGGTCGCCGTGACAATCGCCACAAGAACCACCTCGCCGAATCTCCCAGGAGAACCTGTCGACTGGAGAGTCGTGGTCGTTGTCACGGGTGAGATCGTCTTGTTGATAGAACTCGAAGCGCTCCCCGAGAAGTTGGCAGACCTCTGGTAACTCGCCGTGATATCGTACGTCCCGATGTCCAACGGTGGCAGGGTGGCATTCCCATCGGCATCGACATCTACCGTGAACGTCATTGGGTTTGCGTCGTCGCTGGGAGTTTGCAGGTCATCTACGACGAATACAACTTGGCCTTCCGAAGCGAGAATTTGACCCGGATCAATTGCGCGAACTTGAGCTGTGATGGTGACATCTCCAAACACTCCCTCACTCGGGGCCGATGATTCGAGCGTCGTTGTTGTGTTGGCACGGTTAATCTGAAGTGCCTCGCCAAGAGTTCCAGTGCTTGTCTGGTATCGCGAATCTCCGCTGTACACTGCGGTGACCGAGTGGGATCCCACAGGCAAATCTTGTATCGAGCCGGTCGCGATTCCATCTACAAGAGGCACGTCAGCGATGATGCTCGCACCAGGCCCACTCCCAATCGTAAACGTCACCGTGCCTGTGGGGACACCGCTTCCCACAGAGATCGGCATGACGGTCGCGAACAGATCCACGGACTCACCATATGTGGCGACCAGGGCTGAGGAGCTGACCTCGGTCAGGGTCTCCTCTCCTTGGATCACCACCGGATGAGATAGAGTGGTGGTGCTGCCGTTGTAATTCGAGTTGCCGAGAAACGAGGCCGTGACCGTATGCGTACCTGTTTGAAGGGTTGTCAACGATAGGACGCCAAGCCCATCCACAAGGTCGACGACTTCGGTCAAGGAATCACCGGAACCCTCGGTAAACCGCAGCTCCGCTTGTCCGGAAACGTCCACGGGTGCTGGGAACTCCCCAACGACTCGGACGGTGAACCTCACGGCGGCCCCAGCTGGTGCATTTGCTCGGGACGAGGAGACGAATATTGAGGTGTTCCCTTTGGAAACCTGCTGCGCAAATGTTGTGGTGCTCACTTCATAGTTGTGGTTCCCGTTGTAGGTGGCGCGGATCGTATGACTGCCTCCCCCAAGACGCTCCGGACGAAACGATACCTCTCCGTTGACCACTGTTACCGTCTGGGAGATCGCTCCGTTGTCAATGTCGAAGGTGAGGGTCCCTGTCAATGGAGTCGGGGTAATTCCATTCGAGTTCACCATCGCGGTGTAGGTGGGGGTCTCTCCATATCCAATTGTCCCACCGCGAGAAGACATCAAGGTGACGGTCGTTTCTCGCTTGTCGATCATGTATTGGAGAGAGCCTTGGGACGTCGCGAAGTTCCCATCACCTTCGTAGATCGCTCGGATAGTGTGTTCGCCGACGCTCAACGATGAGGTCGAGAAGTCCGCGACTCCGGTGGATGGATCAACCGTCCCTGTCCCAAGTCGGGTCAGTCCATCAAAGAAGGTCACGATGCCCGAGGGTTGCCCGATGCCTGGAGGTTGCACTCTCACCGTCGCGGAGAAGTGGGCCTCCGCTCCAATCATGACAGAAGGTTGGAGCCCGATGAGATCCAGCGAGGTCGCTGCCGGCCGCACGATTTGTTCGAACACCTCGCTGGTCCCACTCTCGTAATGGGTATCTCCACTGTAAGACACCACCAGCTCATGAGTCCCAACACTCAAGTCGGACAAGTTGAACGTGGCTTGGCCTGCGAGGAGGGCTTGTGTTGGTCCAGCAATCCCGTCGATCACGAGTGTCACTTGTCCACTCGGTGACGCAGAATTCGACACTGTATCTCCGTCGATGCCTCCCGAGAGTTGGACCGTCAAGAAGACCTCCTGACCGAACACCGATGGATTGAGCGACGAAATAACTGTTTCCGTCACCGAAGCCTGAGTGATTGTGTGCGTCAACTCCAAGTCGTTGTTCGTGATTTTAAAATCGGCTCGTTCGTTGTAGTGAACTTGAAGTTCGTATGTCCCTGGAGGCAATGCACCAACTAACGCCTGGGGATCAAAGACGACTTGCCCGACATCCCCAGAGATCGTATTGAATGGCTTTGTCACCGCTGTGACAGTGACCGGATTCAGGGAATCCGTGACGTCCACGAATACAAGGGTGAGGTCATCGGAAGCAGGGATCCCACCGGCTCCCGATTCGGGAGTCGCATGGATCGTGAACGAAAAACTCTGACCGTACGACGTGGGGTTCTGCGACGACTCGAGAGACAAAGTCGCTTCTCGAAGGACATGCTTGAGGACCACGCGATCGTTCTCGTAGTCATACGTGATCTCAAACTTCCGGCCATCAACGAACGCTACAGCTCCTTGGGCAAAGGTCCCTGTCAACTCGCCATCTGCCTCGATGATCGTGAACGTGTCACCGACTTGGACATCCGTACCGACCGCTCCCTCCAACGTGGCGTTATTCAAAGTAATGTCCCCGGTGACACGGAGTTTGTCGTATTCTGTCCCTGGAATCACACCTTGCAGATCAACGAAGAACCTGCTTGCAGAGTTGAACACGACGGAATTCGTGTGCAGAATCCCTACTGGGCTCCCAGGGTCAATGACACCGCCCGTTGAGGTAGTTGTGACATCCCCCACAGTGCCAGTCCCACCAAGCTCAGCACCATCGAGTTCGATCTCCCCCGTCTCCCCGTTGACAGTCAGTCGCCCAGCTTGCACTGTCGTAGTTCCGTGGAAGATGGCATTGCCATCGAGGGTCATTTCCCCGCCACCTGTTTTCACCAACCGACCATTGAGGCCAGCATCAACTCTCACGTCCACGATGAACGTCCCAGACGACACGTTGATGTTCCCCTCGGTGTTCTCCATCGAGAGGACTCCATCACCCACAATACGAGCATCCCCAAGGGAACCTGACGCAGCGGAAATCTGTCCAGGGAGTTGGAGCGTGCTACTGCTTGAGCCAAGCTCCAGGGTGCCGCCATTCATGACCAAATTGGTGACGGTCAGCTCACCATTGGGACCGACGAAAACTTCCCCGTCACGGAACGTGACTGTGTGCACGGTCTCCAGATGTGTGCCGAGATGAACCTCGCCGTTTTGATGAATCGTCAGGGATTGAAAGTCGCCGATTTGGTTGGAAGCACCCCACCGAACGGTTGCTGTGTCAGTCGGATCTTGGCCGTCTCCAACGATCAAATCTCCTTCCAAACTCGAGGTGCTGTCAGGTTTGTTGAGGAGCAAGGTCCCGGAACGGACAACAGTTGCTCCGGTATAAGAGTTCGGCATCGAGCCCGTGTACTCCAGTTCGCCTGGTCCAATTTTTGTGAGGCCAGCTGCCCCTGACATCTCGGAAATCGAGTTCTCAAACACGAAGCGACCATTGGTGCCGACACTCACTCTCACGTCATCGCGTAACGTGATCGGGCCACTCCAGGTATTCGTCGCACCAATTGTGTTGGTGACACTTTGGACGGCACCCAAGTCGAGAGACCCAACACCCGAGAGGACTAACGGCTCAGCAATCACAAGACCGTCTCCCACAACGCGGACCGACCCGCCTGCCTCGACGATCGTGCCTTTTGGTCCATCCTGAATGGTCCGGACGGTGACAGACGTCCCTGGGCCAGATGTTGCTGTCAGCAGCGGTTGGTCTTTACCGGCCAGGTTGCCTCCATTGAAGGCAACGAGGAAACCTCCCGGATTCGAAAGGACACTCACCGAACCGGTTCCGTCGGCACCGCGAATCGACGCCAAGGCATTCAACCTGTCTGCGAGGTGCGCAGGTGTAGAATTTCGGGACAGTGAGGTGGTTGTGTGTCCCTGGAATGTGAGAGTGAACGTACCGGCCCCGGCGATTGTCAAAGTTTGTTTCTCGTCTATGGTGCTGCCGTTTTGGTCGACGACGCTCCCAAGCGCAGTCTCATCTTGTACTTCAAGGGTGCCGTCTTCAACGAACGTCGCTCCGGTATAGGCGTTACTGGTTGGCAACACAAGTGTTCCAGGTCCCTGCTTCGTCAAACTCGGAGCTGGGACGCTGGTAGAATCAAAGTTGCTGATTCGCCCTTCAATAGTCAGGCTCTGGGACTCTGTCACTCCAATCGAGGTGTCCGAATGGAGGGTGACTTCCCCACTCCAGGTGTTGTCTCCAGAGGAATTGAACAGAGCGCCGGCTCCACCTTCTCGCACGGTTGTGACGACCACAGTCATTCCGTCACTGCCTGTCCCTGTCAGGCCCGGTTGGTCTCCCTGAGACAGTGCTCCTGTAAACCGCACGAAATATCCGGTAGCATGTCCCGTGACCGCGACGGAACCACCGGCATCGCGAATCGAGGACAATGCATTGAGTTCTTGCTGGACAACAGAAGGAGACACGCCAAGACTCAGGTCGCGAGTCTTGACCCCTTGGAACGTCAAAGAGAAGGTCCCCGTTGTTCCTGAAACGACAATCGATTGAACCTCAGACGTCCCTGGCCCGCTTAACCGGAGAGATTCACCGATGACTGTCAAGTTCCCAGACAGTTCGAGACGTCCACCAGATTCCACCACAGTTCCATTCGCAGAATTTCCAAGTGCCCTCGCATTTTGAAGATGGAGTGAACCAGCTGAGATGGTGGTCACGCCTCCGTAAGTGTTCGCGTTGTCGAGCACCAACGGTCCCTGTCCGATTTTCCGAAGTCCCATGTCCGCAGCGTCTTCGACTATGATTCCTCCAAGCACAAGCTGGTCACCCAGACCCGTGAGACCGACACTGACAACCACCTCTTGCGGCGGATTGCTCGGTGGCTGGCCGGGATCCCGAGCCAGCGTAATCGGTCCGTCCCAACGATTGGCGCCGCTCACGTTGACCAGAGCACCGGTTGCGAAAATACCAGATCCGGAAAGGCGAAGGTCTTCCGACTGGATTGTCAGACCACCTTCGAGTTGGAGCTGCGCACCATCCTTCACGACCGTTCCATCGGGTCCTCCCTGAGTGTTTTCAACCCCAAGCGCGTCGCCATGTTGCACATTGAGAACGCCTTGCTCGACGAAGGTCACCCCTGTGTAACTGTTGGCGTCTGCGAAGACCAACTTCCCCGTCAGTTCCTTGGTTAATCCGAAGCCTCCAGAGATACCTGGCGTTGCCCTCGTGTCGTTCCGGATCGTGAGCTGACTTCCGGTGTCCACACCAATGGTCACGTCCGACATCATTTGGATTGGGCCATTGTAGGTGTTCACATTGCTGACATTCCGCAGAACTCCAGTGTCTCGACCGTTGAACTCAAAGCCATCGCCCCAGACCTGGAGGAGTTTGCTCGTGGTGATGTTCGAGGCAATCTCCAACGCCGCCATCTGGCTCGGATCGTAATTGACCTGAATGGTCCCTTCAGTTGTTGTTGATCCAAGAGCTTTCTCCCCTCGGACCGTTAGAACGCCTTCCGGCACGAGTAAATCACCATGCAGGTCTGTATTGTCCCCCACGAGGACCAGGCGCCCATCCCCACGTTTGGTGACGTCGGGGTGAGTGTTCGCCGGAAGTTCCTCCGAGGCAAGGATGCGACCAACAATCGTCAGCTGGGCGTGGGCGATTCCATTTTGCAATGTTTGCGTTCCATCCACGCGGATCGTGGTATGGCCGGTGAGTTCGATGTCCCCGCTCCAGGTCGAGCTTCCGCTCAAGGCCCGGAGGGCCCCACCATTGGCCTTTGGAGTGTCCAGGAACATCTGAAACATCCCGCGACCATACGTCCCAGCAGCCAACGTGTTCAGAGTTTGATTCAAGACCAAGTCCCGCACCTGGACATTCGGGAGCCCAGCCCCAAATCGATTCCACGCTTCGCGGGTCCCCATCGCGTCAAGCTGTGATCGATAGACCCCGAGGTCATTGCCAAGATAAAGCGTTCCGTCCCGCGGATCGTAAGCCACACTCCAGGCCGGACTGTCTGGGAGGCCATTCCCACTGATATTGGTCCATGTTTTACCAGGGTCAAGGGATTCAAAGATTTGTTTCGACATGAACTTGATTGAACCAACGAAGCC